>CALUWB010000006.1 GCA_944324375.1 Candidatus Gastranaerophilales bacterium
ATGGGGGTAAATGATGGAGTAGGGGTAAATGGAAATACTCAAAATTCAAATGTTCACCCTAATGACCAAGTAAATCATATTAATCAACCTGATGATGGAATACCATTTGTTGAAAAAAATAATGAATTAAAATCTGAAGAAGTAACTTTTAAAGAATTAACTAATGAAGAATTTGTTGATTTCTTAAAAAATGAAAAAGTAAAAATCTTTAAACAAGAATATCCAAGATTTTCTGCTGCTGGAATTGAATACTTAACTAATTTGTTAAATTCAGATAATGTTCAATTCATCAAAGGTTTAGTCAATGAAAAAATAATTGATTCAGAAGGAAATACTTATCCTAGATTTGATGTTAATGATATAAAAAAACTAAACGAGTTAGTCCAAAATAACCCTGATAATGCTGATTTTATTAAAGATTTAATTAATAAAATTGGTGAGTCCCAAATGCCAAGATTTGATGTTAATAATATAGAAAAATTAACAAATTTAGTAAAAAACAACCCTAATAATATAAAATATATCAATGATTTAATTAATGAAACAAAGATTAATGAAAACAATAATCAAATTCCAAAATTTAGCGTTGAAGACATAGCAAAATTAATTCTGCTAAAAAACAATCCTGAAGATGCTCAATTTATAAAAGATTTAATAAATGAAAAAACAATTGATGATAAAGGAAATACTATCACTAGATTTAGTATTAGTAATATAGAAAAATTAATTAATTTTGCAAAAGAAACTCCAGAAAATGCTCAATTTATAAAAGATTTAATAAATGAAAAAACTATTAATTCAAATGGGAATACTGTTGCTAGATTTTCTTCTTCTGATATAGAAAAATTCGTTAATCTATCAAAAGAAAATCCTGATAATGTACAAATTATAAAAGATTTAATTAATAAAACTATTGATTATAAAGGAAACACTGTTGCTAGATTTAATGCTTCTGATATAGAAAAATTAATTAATCTATCAAAAGAAAATCCTGAAAATACTCAATTTATTAAAGAATTAATCAATGAAACAACAATTGATGATAAAGGAAATACGATTGCAAGATTTAGTATTAGTAATATAGAAAAATTAACTAATTTTGCTAATGAAACTCCGAGAAATAAACAATTTATAAAAGATTTAATAAATGAAAAAGTTATTGATTATACAGGTAATACTATTGTTAGATTTGATGCTTCTAACATAGAAAAGTTAATTGAATTATATTCAGATAAAACTAACCAAAATTTAATAGATTGTTTATTAAATCTCAAATCTCAAAACGAAAATGTTTTACTATTTGGAAAACAAATTGAAGAAATTATAAAGATAAATAATAGTCAACCCGATTTGATTAATAAACTTATTTCTGAACCTAAATATAATATATTTTTACAAGGTATTAATAAAAACAATATTAATTTCTTTGAGAATGAAACAGTATTAAATAAAATCGCTAATCAATTAAATTCTGACAATTATCTTTTTAGTTTACAGCACAACTATTTAGATAATTCTTATCAGTATGAATTTTCTAATGGTAAAGATAAAGAAGTATTTTTTGTAAATAAAACAGACAAAGGTTTAGAATATAATGGTTCAGAAACTCAAAAAACAAGAGGAGATAAAACTCTTGTAAGACGAGAATTCAATGATGGTTCATATCTTGTCGAAGAAATTGGAAATATAAATGTAATTATAAATGGATTATCTGCTTCTATTCCATTATCTATGAAAAAGACCCAATTTGATAATAGTGGTATTCAAGTTCGCTCAGAAGCTCTTACCCCATCAAAAAATAAACCTGGAACATATACAATTAATGTATATGAAAGAGGGCTTAACCAATCAATGGTTAAAAAGCCTATTGGAACAGTAGAGTTATATGGTTCAAAAAATCAAGGTATGAAAGCAAAAAGAACAGTAACATCATCAGATGGAACTGTCACTACTCATACAATAATTCAAGGACCAAAAGGTTCCGGAATGAAATATGAAATAAAAGACAAAGATGGAAATATTCTAGGAATAACAGAAAGACAGTATAGAAAAATAGATGAAAATCATTATACTTCATCTGTAAATGGTCAAAAATATGATACCCAATTTGTTGATGACAGAGTAATTGTTTCAAAAGTTGATAAAAATGGAAATAAAACAGAAACAATTGAACTAGGTTCTGATATTTTAGATTCACAATTAAAAGATTTATACAAACAACTACCGGGAGATTATTTCTTTAAAATAAAAGAAATTGGATTAAAAAAAGTATCAATAAATACGGACATTCAAGATAATGGAGCTTTTATACCAAATACAAATGAAATTAATTTTTCTAATGAATTAAAAAATAATTCATTTGTATTTGCTCATGAATTAGGTCATGCTATTGATTTTAATTATAACTCAGGTAAAATTCATGATAATCCTGAATTAAATAATATTTATCAAGAAGAATTAGCAGAATACAAGAAAATATCATCAGATGCAGAAGGACATTCTATTGATTATTTTACAACAGGTCTAAGACCCATTCCTGAAACAATTGCAGAATTTAATGCTTTAACATCAGGATTACTTAATCAAGACTTTGATGCAATACAACTAAGAAGTGTTGTATTACAACAACATTTCCCAAAAACTTGTGCAAAAATTATGGAATTGACTCAAAAAGATTTTTCAACTACGCCTAAAAAAGTTGATGATATACCAAAACTAGAGGATAACAATTCTCCAAAAATTTTCGCAGCTATAAATCCAACAGGGACAAATATAAAAAATGAACTAAGATATATTTCTCCTGAAGAATTAGCTGAATTAAAGAAAAATAACCCATCTTCAATCAAGGAAATGTCCAATGGAGATGTATTCCTAATTGGAGAAGATTTTTCATTCACAAAAATAGGCACGACCAAAAAACCTGCAGGAAGTTCTTCTGTTGATCTTTCAAGTGTTAGTTCTGACGAAGCTAGAAAAATAATTAATGATTTTATTCAAAATAATAAACTTACAGAGATTGAAAATCCATTTGTTAAAAATAAATTATATGAACTTCAACATGAAGAGTTAAACGGCAAAACTAAACAACATGCAATGGCATTATTAAACGTTATTAAAGAAATGCAATCTTCAGGATTAGAAAATAATATCTATCCAAATATGATTGATTTCATAAAAAATGATAACTATAACAAAGTAATTGACTATATTAAAAATAATAAGAATAATTTTAACCCAGATAAATGTATTACTGATATTAAAACAGATATTGTCAAATCTAATAAATCTGTAACTCCTTTATATGAAAAGGCAATTGATTTAGCAGATAATAAAGAAATGCGAGATAAATTTACAGACCTTATTTACAATACAATAAATACAACAACCAATGATAAATTAATCTCACAAATCGAGCTTATAACTAACATGAATGATAGCGTTTTAAAAACATATTTAAATTCTATGGATAAAACATTATCAAGAGTTGATGAAAATTTAGTTGACATATTAAATAATATTGAACCAATAGTTGTTGAAAAACTTGTTAATCAATGTTTTGAACTAATGGGTGATGTCTCTGTAGATGACTTTGGGAAATTAATAAAAGGTTTTCAAAATATCCCATCAGAAATAGTTCCACATATTAATAATGATATTAATAGTCCTATTGTTGAATCAATGGTATTAGGTAATAAGGGAATTATTGATGTGTTTAATAAGATAACCCTAGATGAATTCAATAAAATTCCTGAAGATGTACAAATAGAATTATCAAATAAACAACATATTTATACTGATAAAAAATATATTTCAAACACAATTAAATTTTTAGAAACGCCTAAATTTAAAGAAATTTCAAATACTATTAAAAATAAATTCCCACAAATAGATAATAACAAATTTGAATCAAAACTAAAAGCCTATTTTATTGCAAATAAAGTAGAAAATCCTGATGAACTTATTAAATATATTGAAAATTTAAATACAAACCAATTATTTGAAATCGCACCTAGAATAGAAAAATTTGAAACAGAACAATTATTAGAATTTTTAAACTACCACCAACAAAAAGGAACAGAATTAACCCCTGAAAATCTTACATATAACGGTAGCCTAACTAAAGATTTACAAAAAGATTTGGTAGGATATGATCAATTAAGTCAAATATTATCAAGATTTCCAAATACAGATAGAAGAATCGGACATCTTCCACAAGAATGGATGAATGAAATTTCAAAAGAGAATCAAAAAGATTTTGCAGAAAAAATATACCAAACAATAAATTCATTTGTAAAATCTACTCGAGATAATAATTCATTAAATCAATTTAAAAATGAATTACAAAAACTTTTGGGTAAAAATGTAGAAATTATAGAGCTTACAACTGGAGAATATGGAACCGGTTATAAAATTACTGCAGAGGGACAAAAATCTTTTGTTTTAAAAGCTTTTAATAAACCTCCTAAAACATTTAAAGGTTACAATGTTCACGGAAAAACAATCGAACCACAAAATGCAATGTATGCAAAAGGACGTTCAAATGGTTTTGCAGGATTTTACTTTGGACAAGTTGCAGACAAATTTGATAATGATGGATACATGTTTGTCGAATTTTTAGCAAAAAAAGAAGGAAAACCAAAGATTAAAGATGCATCTATTACTACACTAAGTTCTGCAGACTTTGACGCAGGGAAATTACATAATTTCCGAGAAGGTAAAATTATTGATTATGGTGCAATGACAATAGAAAATAAAAAACTTCTAGAAAATAAAGGTATTGCAAAATATACAAGAATTATTACAAATAATATAATTGCTATAAAAGGTTCTGATATTTATGGATTTAATGATACAAGATTGGCTATTGTTAAAAATGCAACATCAAATGCAGAAAATCCAATGCAAGTGGTTGAAGCTATTAATATTATTGAACAAAGTGCGACTCAAAATATTGATAAAAACACAATTAATGAACTTAAACAAATAAAAAAAGAAGCATACATAAAATATATTCAAAAAACTAATCCTGATATAGACGCAAATAAAGCTTTTCAATTGTATGAATTAAATAATTTGTAATTATATATTCTTAACAAATTAGACCTCATATAAATACAATGATAAAATTTTATATGAGGAGATGTTATATGCGCAATTTTATTGTTTTATTATTTATTTTAGGAATTGGATTTTCAATAGCTGATAATGTTTTGGCAGATACTTTATATGGACTATATGGAGATAATTCTAATAGTAATACTGTAAATAAAATAATACAAAATAAAACCGAAACAAAAAATAACAACAAAAAGAAAAAGTCAAAAATTAATTATACACAATCAACAACACAATATAATAATAAATATATGCCTAATTATAATCAAACACAACCTAATACTTTAAAAACTTTATCAGGAAATGCAAATGAACTCATGAAGAAAGGTAGTCCTAATTATGGGCAATATGGAAAAAACTACCAAAGAACCAACCCTATTAGAATAGACAATAATTATAATAGATTCAATGATAGCTATAGACTAAAAAATCAAGAATCTGCAGCTAATGCAACTGTAAATTTTGATGGAGATGCCGTAAAATTCAAACAAGGACCTAATGGTACTATCTATGGATATAATAAATATGGCAAAAAAATTGGGATTTATAGAGTAAATAATAACAACACAACTACTCAATTTGATTCTTATGGAAATAAAATGGGAACTTTCAAATAAAAAAAAAGTAGATTATCAAAGAATGATTAATCTACTTTTTTTAATCAAAATTATTTTATTTTACAAGTTTTGCAACTTCAGATGTAATATCTGTACCACCGTAAATTACAACACTTTTTGATATTACTAATGGATATCCTTTTGATTTAGCATATTGAGAAACTGTTTTTGTAACACTTGCATCAATAGAAGCTAATTTACTAGAAAAAGCCTTATTATTAGCAGCACGCTTATTCATTAATTCTTTTTCATATTTTGCTCTCATAGCCTGTTTTGCTTGAGGAGTTTTTTGTTTATCCACATCTGCTTGAGCTGTTTTTAACCAAGACTTTAACTCATTAGCTTTTGCTTGTTGCTCTTTCTTTAATGCTGACACTTGTGCTGATGAATTTAATAATTTATCAATATTAACCACAGCAATACTTGGTGCTGGAGCATTTGACATTGCAATGTTTGCAGTTCCGAAACCTATACCAAATGCAAATGCAACAGCCATTAAAACTTTAACTTGATTTTTCATATAAATTACCTTTCATACTAATAAAACCATATAAATTATATCAATTATTAAAATTTTTTCAATAACTTTGATATAAATTTATTATTATTAATTATCTGCAATATATTCTTTTTCATTAATTCAAATGATGATTTTTTAGGTCCTGATATTATACCTTCAGGAGAAATCTTAATTTTTTTTATTTTAAAATTAGGAGTTATAACTTCATATACTTTAGAACCATCTGCCATTGTAGTTTTAGACACATCCCCATATAGACTATGTTCTCCTATGTTGATTTTTTGGCGAGATAAATAAGATTCATTCATCATTTCAAATTTATTATCATGTGTATACAAACTAATTTCACTATTAGGAGTTGAAATACAATACAATTTACCATTATCAGTTAGAGCATCCTTATATGAAGAAACTGAATATTCAATGACATTATTTATTTTTTGGCCACCTATTTTTAAATTTTTTGGTTTCTGATAATAACACGAAAGCCTACAATCATTATCACGATAAACTTTCATTGTTTCTTGCTTCAATGGAGCTTTCTTTGGTTGTTCAATAAACAATTTCATTGCCTTATGTCTAGGAACAACAGGCGCTACTTGGGATAAATCAATACTATAAGCTTTCATACATTACTCCTTTTAGTAATTGTTATTAGTATAAAAGCTGTAATATTTTTTTTTGCTACAAAAACTATAAAATGTTAAGAAAATTTAAATTATCTACCACCTAAAGAATAGCCAAAGATACCACTTTGGATATTACCCACAAGCATTTGTTGACAAGATTGAATTTCTTGATTTACTGCTTCTAATTGAGTTTGGAATTGTTTTTGTTGCATTTCTAATTTTTTCTCTATCAAATTTAAACGTTCTTTTTTAACTTTTAAATCTTTTAATGCATCACTATCTGGATCTAAATCAGCACCAATTGTTACTAACTCATCAATCTGAGATTGTAAGCCTATTAAACTTTCTGTTACAGATTGAATACGCATTTCTAACTGATTCTTATAAGCAGTTAGAGTCAGTAATCTCATTGATGAAGCTATTAAACCCATATCACACCTTACCTTGTTTCGTTGAGATTTTTTCCTTTCAAGAATGTGTGTTCATTATTTTCAGCTATCAATGACTCCATTTTCATTAATTGATGTTTGTGATAATTAACTCTGTATTGAGCCATTTTTAACTTTTGACGAACACTAAACATATCTTTTAGGTTTCCAACAATCTCATCAACAAGCATCTTAAAAGGATTTTTCCTTATGAAAAATGCTCTTGTGAAATTGATGAAATTTCTTATTCGTCTTAGGGAGGTCTCAATTGCTTCGTTCATATTCTTACACCCAATTCAAGACTTCCATATATTATAAAACATGTTAAATCGAATAATTGCCTTACTTTTCACATGTTTGTAACATGTCTTAATAATTATTGGCAGTCTATCTTATCACCTGTGATACTTTGAAAAAATATATTCCTCTTAGTATCCAGAGTATTTAACGACAAATTATTATTATTCTTTAATTGTTTGTCGCCAAATATATTAAATTCGTAACAAAAATTAACAAGAGAAATAATTATTTTAGAAAAAATATTATCTTTTAATATGTCGGTAAACATTATTCTTAAAAAAGTTCTCATCTTCATAAATGTACCTATTTATATCAATTAACCAATTTGAGAATTAAAAAATTAAAAATTCACTTACTCTATAGGTTTTGAATAGCTTTACTATCGCCATCCATTTGTTCTTTTAACATCTTTCTTACAACTTCACCTTGAGTATCAAGCATTTTACAAACAGTTTCAATGTTTGCAACTTTTTGAGATAGAATTGTGTCAGCATTTGATAAAATATTACTTGATACATTTTGATAAGCAGACAATGCTGCAGATGAAGTACCCTGCATTAAGTTCCCCATAACTATTGCAGGTAAACCAAATTCACCTAAATAAGGAGCTGCCGCTGTCATAATACCACCCCAACCAGAAACTAAACCAGCTAAAGGCATCAAAATTCCAGAAGCTCCAATACCATATCCATTAGCAGTTCCAATACCATATGCAGCTGCTGAAGCAACATCAGCAACACTTCCAATACTTGATGCGCCTCCTGTAACAGTTCCATTTGCAGAACCTAATCCTGATAATAATCCATTAATACTAGATGCGCCACCAGTTGTAGAGCCACTTCCTAAACCCCACTTAACATTAGCGGCTCCACTAGGGAACCCTGAATAGTTCCCTAGTCCGCTAAGTCCAAAAGCGCCATAACCTCCACTTACGGTACCTGTTCCACCAGAATATGGTGACCAATATGAAGTACCTGGGATATTAAATGATTGAGTTCCACCTAATGTATTCATAAAAGAGGATGGAGCGAATAGGCTGGCTAGTTGGTATAGGAAGCCACCACAAGCCTCAAAGCCTGTTCCGGAGCTAGCAGAGCCAGAGACTGTTAAATCTCTTAATCTGTCATAAGTTTCATAAAGCATACATTTAGCATCTGCTGAAGCTGCTCCGAACTTATTCGCTATAACCAGTAAACCATCATTCTTATATGCCATTGTGTCCTCAATATTATGCTAATTGAATAATAACAATCTTTAATACTAATTAGTACTAACCGCCGAAAGTTTTGAAACCAAGTTCTACGTGTTTGTCTACTACCTTCTTAACTGCTTCCATTTCGTTTTGTAAAGCAGATTGCTCAGTTGCTAATTGTTCCATACGTAGTTCTAAGGTTCTATCTTGCGCCTGTATGATTTCAGTTTTAGCATTAATGTCTGCAATCATTTTTTCATATTGAGCATTTTCGTAGTAATAACGGTTCATTGCATCATTATATGCATCTTCATCGGTTACAGTTTGTGTATTCAATGAATATACAACTGAATCATCTTCAAATTTAACGGTTTTGAATCGACCTTCACCATCTGTTTCTAATAATGCTTTTTGAGTATCTTCTACTTTCTTTTCAATATATGAAGCATTATAATAAGCTAATTTTTCTTGCTGATCATCAATTTCATTATCAACGATAGATGTTCCTAGTGAGGCATCCAAATCATTTTTAGTGGTGTAGTAAGTTGTACCACCCATTTGGAATTTATAGATTCCACCTTTGTAAATAAGGTCACCGTTTTCATCCGTTTCAAAACAAGCTGCAAAGTTTTCTGAAGCTTTTGTATCACCGTTAGGTCCTTTCATGTCTTTCATGATTTGATCTAACTCTGCCCAAACATCTTCATCTTCTAAATCTGCTGCTTTTAATTCTGTTAAAGTACAATTACCAACTGCAGAATAATTAGAGAATGTAGGATCATTTGATGGAGTAATATAGTTAACTTCATTTGGCTCTTTTTTACCTGTTGCTACGTATTTATCATATTTAGCAACCGCATTATCTAAATCAGTTTTAGTAATGAATTTTTTGCCATCTGTATAATAATCGCCTGTAGCAATACCTTCGCCTTGAGCTTCTCTTATTGCAATTGGTTCTTCAGGATTTGTTGCCCCACCAACACCATAACCAGTTTCAGCGGCTTTTAGATCATCATCAGTAATTACACGACCATTTTCGTCAACATAGTAATTATTACCTGCAGGATTTTGAATTACAGAATCAATTATGCCTTGCATTGAAGCATCTGCTGTATCATATTCAACTTTTGTGAATGTTGAACCATCGTATTTGAATGAATTAACTGTATCAGCATTAAATGTTCCGCCACCATCAATAGCTATATTTTTGAATAAGCCGTTAGTAGATGGTGCATTACCGGCTGCTGCTTGATCAACAAGGATACCATTACCTTTGTTAATAGCTTTTACTTGGTCTTCTTCTTTGATTGTAACAGGACGGAAGATAGTAGTTGTTCCATCTGATGCTTCAATACCATAAGTTCCGTCAGTATTTTTCCAAGCTTTAGCAACATTCATACTTGTATTATCATCTGTTGATGTAGGATCATAAGTAAAGTGGTTTGTTTTTGTTGCTTGAACTTGAGGGTCATTCATTTTCTTTTTAGATCCTGTGTAAACTTTTTCATTGTGGTAAGTGGTTACAACATAGTTGTACTCAGAATCTGAATTACCCAATTGATAGTAATTAGATAATACTTCTGTGTTAATACCATCACTAAATGAATATTGAACAGTAGTAAAATCTGTTGTAGATGGAGGTGTCGGAACACCCATACCCATCATTTGGTTGAATAGGTTAGCCGATTGATTAGCCAATGCAACTCTAGCTTGGTTAATCTGTTGTCCTTCGTATTCAACATTACTCTTTCGAGCAGTCAAGGCTATGTACCTAGCCTGAGATGCTGCCATACCCATAAGCATGTCCTCCTATTTTGTTGTTGTAATGTTTATACTGATTTTTTGTCATACTTTTCCTTCTATACATAAAGTTTGTACATGTTGTCTTTAATGATTTTTTTATTAAAGTCAACGTCTGAAACCCAATATTTACATGGGTTCTCATGACGTCTAACGACAAATTCATTGAAAAATGTAACTTATATGAAATAATTTCATCTGTTTGGAGGATAAAATAAAACGAGATACCTTTTTTAAGATATCTCGTTATTCTACTTAGTATTATTGAGAAATTATTCAATATATTTTAACAAATGGGACGAATAATCAAGCCAGCTGGTATAGGAAGGAACCATAAGCATCTTTTAAGTATTCGCCAAAACAGCAAACCATAATTGTAATATACTTGTGATTTCTCAATTTTAGTTCTAACTATTATTAGCCACCAAATGTCTTGAAGCCTTGTTCTACGTGTTTGTCTACTACCTTCTTAACTGCTTCCATTTCGTTTTGTAAAGCAGATTGTTCAGTATTCAACTGTTCAAGACGTAGTTCTAGGGTTCTATCTTGAGCCTGAATGATTTCAGTTTTAGCATTAATATCATTTATCATTTTTTCATATTCAGCATTTTCATAATAATACTGATTCATAGCATCATTATATGCCGCTTCATCTGTGACTGTTTCAGCATTTAATGTGTATGTAACTGAGTCATCTTCAAATTTAACGGTTTTGAATCGACCTTCACCATCAGTTTCTAATAATGCCTTTTGAGTTTCTTCAACTTGTTTTTCAAGATATGAAGCATTGTAATAAGCTAATTTCCCTTGTTGAACATCAATGCCGTTATCAACAATAGAAGTTCCTAGAGAGGCATCTAAATCATTTTTAGTGGTGTAATAAGTTGTACCACCCATTTCAAATTTATAAATGCCGCCTTTGTATATTAACTCGCCGTTTTCGTCTGTATCAAAGCAAGCAGCGAAGTTTTCCGAAGCTAATTGGCTGCCATCAGGACCTTTCATGTCTTTCATGATTTGTTCTAATTCAGTCCATACATCTTCATCTTCAATGTCTTGTTCTTTTAATTCTGTTAAAGTGCAATTACCAACTGCAGTATAATTAGAGAATGTTGGATCATTAGATGGAGTAATGTAGTTTACAGAATTAGGCTCTTTTTTACCTGTTGCTTCATATTTCTGATATTTTGCAACTGCATTATCAAGATCAGTCTTAGTGATGAATTTTTTACCATCTGTATAATATTTTTGATCACCAGCAGTTTCTAATCCTTGACCTTTAGCTTCTCTTATTGCAATTGGTTCTTCAGGATTTGTTGCCCCACCAACACCATAACCAGTTTCAGCGGCTTTTAGATCAGCATCAGTAATTACACGACCATTTTCATCTACATAATATACCTTTGTACCTGGAGTTTGAATTACAGAATCAATTATATCCTTAGTGCCTTCAGGCATGCCTGTACCAGCTGCATTATAAGTAACTTTTTGGAATGTTGAACCATCATATTTGAATGAATCAACATTATCACCATTGAATGTTCCACCGCCATCAATTGTAATATTTTTAAATAATCCATTAGTTGCTGGGGCATCACCAGCTGCTGCTTGAGCTTCATAAAGGCCATTACCTTTGTTAATAGCTCTTACTTGGTCTTCTTCTTTAGCTGTAACAGGACGGAATATTGATGTTGAACCGTCTGTTGGTTGCATACCATAAGTTCCATCGGTATTTTTCCAAGCTTTAGCAACATTCATTTCAGTATTATTATCAGTAGACTGAGGATTATAAGTAAAATGATTTGTTTGAGTTGCTTGAACTTGTGGATCATTAAGCATTTTCTTAGATCCTGTGTAAACTTTTTCATTGTGGTAAGTAGTTACAACATAGTTGTACTCAGAATCAGAATTACCCAATTGATAAAAGTTTGACAATACTTCTGTGTTAACTCCATCACTAAAGGAGTATTGAACAGTAGTAAAATCTGTTGTAGATGGCGGTGTAGGAACACCCATACCCATCATTTGGTTGAATAAGTTAGCTGACTGATTCGCCAAAGCTAATCTGGCTTGGTTAATCTGTTGCCCTTCGTATTCAACATTACTCTTTCGAGCAGTCAAGGCTATATACCTAGCCTGAGATGCTGCCATACCCATAAGCGTGTCCTCCTATTTTGCTGTTTTTGTAATGTTTATACTGTTTTTTTGTCATACTTTTCCTTCTATACATCAAGTTTGTACATGTTGTCTTTAATGACGTTTTTTCCAAAGTCAACATGATGAAAAGTCAATATTTACATGACTTCTCAATACGGCTAACGACATTTTTTTTTCTAAATACAGGGAACTTAAAAAAAAGTACACTAAATAGATGAGATTTAAAATTTAAATTTTTATTTTTTAAAGAAGATAAAATTAAGAGTTCTTGTAACTAAATTGTGTTTGTGAGACAATTTTGATAAGACTAGTTAATAGTTATATGTATTAGAATATAAATAAAGGAAAAAACAACTATGGCAAGAAAGACTCCATTAGCAAAAATTAGAAACATTGGTATTGCCGCTCACATTGATGCTGGTAAAACCACTACAACAGAGCGTATCTTGTTTTACACAGGAAAAACTCATAAAATTGGTGAAGTTCACGATGGCGCAGCTGTAACTGACTTTATGGAACAAGAACGTGAACGTGGTATTACAATCCAATCAGCTGCTGTTACTGCATCTTGGAAAGGACACCAAATTAATATTATTGACACCCCTGGTCACGTTGACTTTACAATTGAAGTAGAACGTTCTCTTCGTGTATTAGACGGCGTTGTTGCTGTTTTTTGTGCAGTAGGTGGTGTTCAATCTCAATCTGAAACAGTTTGGAGACAAGCTAACAGATATGAAGTTCCTCGTATGGTATTTGTTAATAAAATGGATAGAACAGGGGCTAACTTCTATCGTGTAGTAGACCAAATCAAAAATAGATTAGGCGCTAATGCTCATCCTATCAGATTACCTATTGGTGCTGAAGATCAATTTAAAGGCTTAATTGATTTATTTACAATGAAAGCAGAAATTTACACTAATGACTTAGGTACTGATATTAAAGAAGAAGAAATTCCTGCAGATATGTTAGATGATGCAAAAGCATATAGAGATGCATTAGTTGAAGCTATTGCTGAAACTGATGATGAACTTATGATGAAATATTTAGAAGGCGAAGAAATCACTGTTGATGAATTGAAAAAAGGTTTAAGAAAAGCTGTTTGCGATAACAAAATTGTTCCTGTTACTTGTGGTACAGCATTCAAAAACAAAGGTGTTCAATTATTATTAGATTCAATTGTTGAATTAATGCCTTCACCTGTTGATGTAAAAGCTATTGAAGGGGAATTAGAAGATGGAACAAGAGTAGAAAGACATTCTTCTGATGAAGAACCATTCTCAGCTTTAGCATTCAAAGTTATGACTGACCCATATGTTGGTCGTTTAACATTCATGAGAATATATTCTGGTAAACTTACATCTGGTTCTTATGTTCTTAATGCTACAAATGGTAAAAAAGAACGTATTTCAAGACTTGTTAGAATGTATGCTGATCAAAGACTTGAAGAAGATGAAGTTTACGCAGGTGATATCTGTGCAGCAGTTGGTTTAAAAGATACAACAACAGGTGATACATTATGTGATGAAAAAGCACCTATTATCTTAGAAAAAATCAACTTCCCAGAACCAGTTATCTCAGTTGCTATTGAACCAAAAACAAAAGCTGACCAAGATAAAATGGGTATCGCTCTTCAAAAACTTGCTGAAGAAGATCCATCATTCAGAGTTAAATCTGATACTGAAACAGGTCAAACAATCATTTCTGGTATGGGTGAACTTCACCTTGACATTATCGTTGACCGTCTATTAAGAGAATTCAAAGTAGATGCTAACGTTGGTAAACCTCAAGTTGCTTACCGTGAAACTATCAGAGGTAATGCTGATCAAGATTCTAAGTTCATTAGACAATCTGGTGGTAAAGGTCAATATGGTCACGTTAAAATTCAAATTGAACCTGCTGAAGAAAATGCTGGTTTTGTATTTGAAAATAAAATCGTTGGTGGTGCTATTCCTAAAGAATATATTGAACCTGCAAGAAAAGGTATGGAAGAAGCGCTTGAAGGTGGTATTTTAGCTGGATTCCCAATGATTGACGTTAAAGTTACTTTATATGATGGTTCATACCACGAAGTTGACTCTTCTGAAATGGCATTTAAAATTGCTGGTTCTATGGCTATCAAAGAAGGTACAAGAAAAGCAAAACCTTGTATTCTTGAACCTATGATGAAAGTAGAAATCGAAGTTCCTGAAGAAAACACTGGTGATATTATCGGTGATATTTCTTCTCGTCGTGGACGTGTTGAAGGTATGGAAATCATTGAAGGTACTGGAATACAAAAAATCAGAGCATTAGTTCCACTTGCTGAAATGTTCGGATATGCAACTGATATTCGTTCTAAAACTCAAGGCCGTGGTACTTTCTCTATGGAATTCCAATGCTATGAACAAGTTCCTGCTAATATCGAAAAAGAAATTATTGAAAAATCAGGAGCTGCTAAAGCGTAATAACTCTATTTTAGTTATTATATAAAAAAGCCGACAAAAAATTGTCGGCTTTTTTAATATAATAAAAAACCGTCTTATATAGACGGCATTAAAAATTTTTAGGAAATAGGAATTTTAGGAATTTAATCTTCTTTACGCATTACCCCATTTAAATGTTGAGGTAATTGCATCTTCTCTTAATTTTTTTACAGAATCAATTTCGGTTGTTATTGAATTCAATTCTGATGATAAAGCAGTTATTTCTGAATCCCAATAAGATTCTTTTTCATTTAAATCTGCTCTTGCAGCATCATACCATGCAGTAATAGTTTCACGAGCTTGACTATCAGGTTTTTCTACAACATAGTTTTGTGTTTTGAAGTAATCTAACCCTTGAGCTTTTTCATATCCACCAGTTACAGGTGTAGCAACATTAACTAATTGATATACTCCTGACTTCAAGCCTTCTTGCAAATTATCAACATTTAAAGCACTTGTATATGCTGAATTACCATTTTCTTTGAGTTTCCATTCAGTACCAACTAATTCAAAATCTGCAACAACATTACAAGGTGCATCTCCATAACTACCATTAAATGCTGCTGAGAATATTGATCCATAGTAACTAAACATTTGACATAACTGACCTGCTCGTGTTGCATTTAATCCAGGAACTAATGATTCATTCCAATACATAGATCCATCTGTTGCAGAAACGTATTGATAGCTGTTTGATGCATCTTTTATTATATAGAATACACCATTTTCTAATGAAACTTCTGTTCCTGTTTGACAATTTATTGAACTATAATATTTATAGCCTGCACCATCATTTTTCCTGTATATTGCAGATCCATTTTTTTGTAAACCATTTCTTAATAGTTCTTGTAATATTTGTAAGCCTAATTTAGGATCTTTTGTTCCTCCATCTGCTTCCCAAGCTGTTCCATCGTATAATGAATTATATACAGCTAATAAATCAGCAGCTGTTTCAGATGTTCCTAATGGACTTGATGCATTTTGAGATCCTGACATTGATTCTAATAAATACTTCATTGCTGTTATAGTTTTAGTTTCTACGGTTTCATTACCCCAATCTGTACTACCATCGGGGAATACTTGAGCACCTTCTAAACCTGGAGTATGACCATGGTTTAATGTAGATAAAACTATACCTATCATTGAATCACTTAATATTACACGACCGAAAGCATCAGTTAAAATCATACTATCTGATGTTTTTCTTTCTATATTTGTACTACTAGTTACAATACCATCAAAATAAGTACCATTATCTGTTCCCATCAAATAGTTATATGTAACATCTTTATAACCATTTGTTGTAGAATATTGAATTCTTGCATTTTGGAGTTTTGCATAATAAAGTTTAGCTAACTCTGTGGCTTCACGTGTCAACATCGTCTTACGCTTTGAGTTAAGCTGTATTTGCATTTCAACATCTGCTTTCCTAGATGTCAATGCCAATAGTCTAACTTGTGATGTAGCTAAACCCATTTTTACTCCTTTTCCGATTCCTAATATTCTATATATCGGTATTTTTTTTTAAAACTTTAGATTTTTATTAATACTTGTTACATTTATTTACATAAAAAAAGAACGATAATTACTTATCGTTCTTTTTCAAAATATTTGCTTCTTTAATTAAACTAATTTTACAGAAACTGATTTTGGTTTTCTTGTATAAGCTAATTTATCTTCTCTTGATAACCAGCCTAAACCCATAGAAATGAAGTTTTCATCTAAGTCTAAATCTTTTGACATTTTGTTAATTGTTACTTCACCTTTTTCAGCTAAGTAGTTATAGATTTGACCAGCTGATTCAATAATTTGTTCTTGCATTTCTTTTCTAATTTTTGTAGCCATTTTGTGATTCTCCTTATTTGTAAACTTGTTTTGTTATCTTATCTGATAACACAAGTATCGTAAGTAAAAAGAAGCCTTAAAACAATCATTATTTAGTATGATTTTTAGTATAACTTTAGTTGGAGAATGATAGTTAATAACTATTTTGTAGCATGTATTAACACAGAATTCGTTTTTAGGGTAATTTCTTTACCTTCTAAATAATTTTGAATTTCTTTAATATAATTATCCACTTTAGCTTCTTCAAAATATTGCAAAAATCTTTCCTTCATAGAAGGTCTATCAGGTGACGGAGGAGATACAAACCAAGGTATTACCATTTCTCGAGTGACAACATATTTTGATTCAATAGCATGTAATAAAGTTGAAGAATTTGAAAAACCAGCATTTGAAAGGTTATTTTTTATTGTTAAATCATCAAAATTACATAACGAATCATTTTGATTAGACATTATATTATCTTCTGCATTTTTAAATTCATAATATGATGATATATATTTAGGATCTAATAATTCCCAATACCTCGTATTTGAACGAATAATTGGTTCAAATGCACAGAAAAAACCACCTGGTTTCAACACTCTATATATTTCATCTATAGCAGGTTGCTTATCTACTATATGAACTAAAACTGAACGCATAAGAGCTTTATCTATTGAATTATTACTTAATTGTAAATCTTCACAAGAAGCGTTTAAAAATTCATATTTAATATTTGTAGGATTATTTTCTAAAAAGCCTTTACAAGCATCTAAACAATCTGAAAATTTATCTGAAAATATAACTTTTCCTGAACCATTCAATTTTTCTATAGCTTCTAATGCTTTAAATGCTAAAAGCCCAGTACCTGTACCTATATCTAATACTACATCACTTGCGTTTATTTGAGCCATATTTACTATAGCATTACCAACGGAATCAAGCCAATCCATTGTTTGCTTTTTCATTTCATCCGTTAAGGCTGAAAACCTTGTTTCCATTAGCCATTGAGTCCAATTTTTACATAATGTACTCATTACAATTACTCCTATATTATTTTTTTATAGTAACAGGAGGCGGTTGAATATATAATGGCAACAATTTATGCCAATCACATTCTTCAGTTTTTATACGCTCTATTGCAATATCAGATAAAGTTTTACCTAAATCAAAATTTGCCTGTTGGTATGATATTACACTATTTCCAATATTTTTAAATCGTTCAAATAATCTATCATCAGTAATAATATCACGATTTTTCACAATAGTATCAACTTCTTCTAAATCGACTGCACCGAAAAGTTTCCCATCATATAAATATGCCTTATTTTTTCTTGCGTCTAATGCTACTACATATTTATCTTCACCTGCCCTTGATAAAATTTCTAATGAGGATATTCCAACTGCTTTTATGTTAAGTTCTTGAGCCATAACTCTTGCAACAGTTGTACAAGCTCTTATGCCTGTAAAACTCCCAGGGCCAATATTTATTGCAATTCCTTCAATATCTTTTGGTGTTAAATTATTTTCTTTCAATAATTTTGTTATTGTTGAGATTAAGTATGCTGAATGATAATTTCTTTCATCTGATTCTAATATTTTTGATGAAAGTATTTTATCATCTTCTCTTAATACAATATATGTCTTATCTAAACAAGTATCAAAAGCTAAAAGTATCAATTTTCTAATCCTTCTATAATTTTTTCCATGCCAGCACCTTGTGATGTAAATTCAAAACATCTATTATCTTCATCATCATAAGTTACATTTATTTCTATTCTATCAAAAGGAATTTCGTTTTGTGAAAATTCTGCCCATTCAACAAAAGTTAATTGTTTTCCTGTTGAATACTCTCTTAATTCATCAGTAATTGTTTTAACCCCTTCATTTTCTAATCTGTATAAATCAAAATGATAAATAGGGATATTCCCTGTATGATATTCATTTAAAATAGTAAAACTTGGACTTGTTACTTTTTCTTTAATATCCAAGGCTTCAGCTACTAATCTTACAAATGCTGTTTTCCCTGCACCAATTTCTCCAAATAAATTCACAAAACACCCATCAGTAACTAGTGCTGCAAACTTTTTTGCTAAATCTCTTGTATCATCTAATGATTCACATATTTTCTTATAAGATTTATTCGTCATAAACAACAACCCTATTTCTGCCTCTTTCTTTTGCTTCATACAAAGCTCTATCAGCTCTTTTGTATAAATCGTCAGCTATATCTGTTTTATTTAATTGAGATAGACCTATACTTATTGTAACATTTATTTTTTTATTTTGAGATTCTTTTTCATTAGAAACTTCTACAACACTTTTTTCAACTGCTGTTCTTAATCTTTGAGCAACAATGTTAGCTTCTTCTATTTTTGTCTGAGGAAGTAATATACAAAATTCTTCGCCACCATAACGAGAAGGAATATCATATTCCCGTAGTTGTTCTTTTATTATCTTAGCAACTGATTTTAAAACTTTATCCCCAATAGCATGCCCATATGTATCGTTAATACTTTTAAAGAAATCAATATCAATCATCATTGCACATAATGAGTGCTTTTGACGTTTTGCACTTGCATATTCTTGTTTTAAACGCACTTCAAACTGACGTCTATTATTTAAACCTGTTAAAGCATCTAAAGTTGCATGCTTTAATACTTCGGCATATACATTGGCTCTTTCTATTGTTACGGATGATTGTTTTGTTAATTGATTTATATAATCAATGTCATCAGGAGTTAATTTCTCAATCGTACTATGGGCTACTATACAACCTAAAATATCTTTTTCTGTAACTAATGGAAATATTCCTATTTTCCTATCTTCCGAAATTAAATAATCTTTGTTTAGTTGTTGTATTAAATCATAAACTTTTTTATCGCGACAAGCATTTGGCCAAAATAATTTATATTCTGAATCATTTTTTATAAATATATATATTAAATGATTTGATATAAATTTATCTATCATTTCGCCAATTAATGGAATAATATAGTTTAATTCATATTGTGTTTCTATGATTTTTGCAATATTTTTTAGTGCATCATAAAAATCATAGTTTAATTGTAATTTTTCTTGTAACAATTTATTTTGGATTAGAAGTAAAAATTGGTTTGCAAGAATGTTAAATGCATTTATAAAACTATAATTAAATATTTTATTTTCATCAAATCTAAATTCTATCATTCCATATATAGAATCAACCATTTTTAATGGTAATAATAATGTTTTTGGTGATTTTTCTTGATTGAAACTAAGTTTATAATAATCCTTATTATCAATTATGAAATCACAATTTGATAATCTTAAAAAATTTGAATATAAAACTCCAATTGCTGTTTCATCATACATATCTTCAATCGGAGAAAAATTATTAATAACATCCTTTAATTTTTTAGATGAAAAATCATAATAAAAAATATTTAATTCTTTTAAAGTTCTTAAATATTTTTTAATTTCAGACACAACAAAGAACATATCTGAATTTGAATTAATCATATTAGAAAATGTCATAAGCATATCTAATTCATTAATATTCTTCATCGTCTGGAGCCTCATGTTTAAAATAATCCATTCCAGCACAAACTTTAAATGTTTGCATCATAGTTTTGCTCATTTCGTCTGATGGAACAATTTTGCCTGTAGAATAATTAAATTTTATATCATCATCTTCAGTATGTTTCTTTTTTTTCTTCTTTTTCTTTTTAACATTAACATCTTGATTATCAGTATCATAAATATCCATATTTGTACCTAATTCATTAGCACCATATTTTGAATATAAATGAGATGCATCTGATAAAATACCAAATACATAAGAAGAACGACCTTCATCATCTGCTCTAAAAGATAATAATAAAGATGCTTTTTCTAATTCTTCAACTGAATCCTTATAAAGTTTTAAACGTCTTAAAAGAACTGCCAAATTATAATGCGCTTCATAATTCATTGGAGTTAAATAAATAGCTTTACAATAATTTATACCAGCATCTCTATAATTCCCCATTACATGATACGTTAACGCTAGATTAAATACTACATCTGAATTCTTTCGTAATATTTTATGAGATTTTTCATAAGATTCAGCTGCCTTTTTAAGAAGACCTATTTCTAAATCTCTATCATCATCAGATAGAAACATAGCTTTACCTCGATATGCAAGTCCTCTATTATAATAAGCTAAACCCCTATTTTGTTTTGAAGTCTTTTTATTGCTAAAAAGAAATGGAACAACCCAAATTTTATTTTTCAAATTAATTATCGCATCATATTGTCTTATTGCTTCATCAAAATTACCCAACTTTTCAGCTTCAATAATCCCAAGGTTCATTCTTGCTAAAGTATATCGAGGATTATATTCTATTGCTTTTTTATATGCTTCAACTGCAGAATAATAATCTTCATAAACAACATATATATTTCCTAAATTATACCAAGCTGTATAATGGCTAGGGAAATATTCTAAACCCTTATTATAATACTCAATAGAATATGCTAATTTATGTTTGTGATAAGCTCTATCACCTTTAAAAACATAATAAACTCCTAGAATTCTATTTATGACATATTTTCTGACATAGTCCCGACCAAAAAACAATCCTGCCAACAATAATAATATAAATAAGAATTTAAAAAACTTTTTAAAAGATCTTTTCATAATAAATATTTTATACTAAATAGAATATCTTGTGGAGTAATTAACATTTCCTAACATCAATATTAATATATTAATAAATAAACATGAAAAATTAGTAACAAAAATTAAAATTAGTAGCTTAGCTAGTTGCGAAAATATTAATTATATGATACAATTTTAAACACGTGAAGGGTATATCTATATGTTAGTTTCAGCAATTTCATCATTTAGAGCAATCGCAATGCAGCACAATGCTGGCATGGCAATGATGCAAAATAATCAGAATAATTTAAGTATGATTAGAGCATCTCGTGCTGGAGAAACTTCTTTTAATGCCCTACATCAACAAGATGTTCGTAACAGTGTTTCTGCGGCTAAAAGCAAATTTATGTATCAAGTTGCTTCTGCGTGGAAAAAACAATGTGAAGCTAAAATTAAACAAGAAATGCAACAAGAACACAAACTTAATACTATTGCTTAAGTTTTCTTAATTTTTCTGTTGTAATTTATTTTTTTGAGTTAAAATAATTATACTCACATCCTCACCAATGAGTTAACGTCGTCATTAAACGTTTAAACTCAGTACAATATAGAAAGGTGAAAACAATGGCAAATATTAAGTCAGCTAAAAAAAGAGTATTAATCGCAGAAGCTAACAGACAAAGAAACGTAGCTTTCAAATCTTCTATCAAAACTGCAACTAAAAAAGCTTTAGAACTTGCAAATAGTGAAGACAAAGAAGCTCTAAATTCTGCTTTATCTAAAGTTTACCAACTTTGTGACAAAGCTGTTTCTAAAGGTATTTTACACAAAAATACTGCTGCTAGAAAAAAATCTAGATTAACTCTTGCTATTAAAAAATTAGCTAAGTAATAAATGCTTTAATAAAATAAGGTCAACCTTTCCGGGTTGACCTTATTTTTTATTCTGAAACAATTATTTCTTTTTCATTTTTATATGTCACATATCCTAAATTTGAAGCTGGAGGTTTTTTTAAATATTTACGCTTTGTATAAATTACTCCAACTTTTGTTGAATTTTTTGCTGATGAATATTTTTTAGCTAATTTGCAACATTCATATATTGTTTTTTCATCAGGTTCATTTGAATCAGGAACTTTTAATAAAATATGAGACCCTGGGGTATTTTGTGTATGGAACCAATAATCCTCTCCTCTTGAGATTTTTGATACTATCAAATCATTTTGACGATTATTTTTACCTATAAAAATTTTAAACCCGTTTATATCAACAGTTTCTATTTCTGAATCATCTGTTTTTTTACTTTTTTTATTATCTTCTATTATTTCATGTTCAATTTCTCTTAAAATAGTTAGACTATCAGCGTTATCAATAGTGTAAATTATTTGTTCAAGATAATTTTTCTCATTAGTTAATTCTTGTTGTAATTCTTCTAGCTTACCCCTTGAATCTTTTGATTTTGCAAATAATTTATAATACCTTTGAGAATTTTCTTTTAGAGTTTTTGTATCATCTAATTGTATTTTTATTTCTTCTCCAGATTCCCAATCTGTAACTTTTATTTCTGAAGAATAATCTTCACCATTGTATATATTAGATAAAATTAAATCTCCATATTTTTTATACATCTCACCTTTATCTTTTTTAGATATTTGATAATTAATTTTTTTCAAACTATTTGAGACTTTTTTATATTTTGTATTAATTATATTTTTTAGCTTTAAATATAATTGTTTAAAAATTGTTTTTTCCTGAATATCAGAATAATAATTATCAATCATTGATGAAACACTATCTTGAATAATTGGATTTTCAAGAAGTTCAGAATAAATACAATATTTATCATTATCTATTGCAGGTGTAATTTCACTTTTTCCCCAACCTTCTACATAATCTTTTATTTTTTCTAGTGGTAAGCCTTTAACCATTTCTTCAAAACTTTTTGAAATACCTAAAAAATCTTGGTTCAATCTGTCATAATTAATTTCACCATTGTATCTTAAAATATCTGTTTTATAACCTTGTTTTGGAGGGTAAATATATGGGAGAGTACCAGATACTTCTCTTTCTCTACTTTTTTCTGACCCTACATTATGAGCACAGCCTAATATAATTTTGGTATCAGAGTTATAAAGAATTATATTTGAATATTTTCCCATCATTTCTATTGCTAGAGTTAGATTTATATTTTCATCAAATTCATTTGACGACTTAAAATCTATTTCCAAAATTCTTTCATAATGTGGGACTCTTACATCCAAAACTTTTGCACTTTCTATGTACTTTCTTAATAACATACAAAACATTGGAGGCTGTTTAGGATAAACTACATCACGCTTTTTTAATGTTTCATCATTAACAAAACATAAATGAAACAATGAAGGATTTATATTAACATATAACTTTTTTGATTCAGAAAGATTTCTAAATGAAAATATAAAATCGCGTCTTGTTGGTTGTTGGATTTTTTGCAATCTTGAACCTATCAAAAAATCAATATTTTCTTCTAAAAAAGCAACGAGAGTAAGATAATCAAAATTAATCATTCTGATACTCCTTTTTATCATCAATAAGACTTAAAGGTTCATAAAAATCGACTTGAGAATTCAACCCATGAACACTTATTACACCTTTATGATTAGCGACTAACTTATTTTTTAAAAGATTATACGTTTTATTTGAAATCAATACTTGAGAATTATTAAATACACATGCATTTTCTAAACGACTAGCTATTTCAGAAATTGGACCAATCACAGTATAATTTGAAAAATTTTTAGAACCTAATATTGCAAATATAGAATTATCAGTAGCAATTCCACAAGATACTTTTACAGCATTTGTCTCTGGTTTTAAAAGATTATTAATTTCCATACAAGCATTGACTGCATCAAGAGCTTGATTTTTACCCATCCAATAACAACTAATTATATTATTACTTGTTTTATCTATTATACCTGAATGTTTTAAACATATATCTATTATAACGCTATAATAATAATTTAACTCTTGAACTAATGTATTTGTATACATTTCTTGTTGATAAATTTGTAATATTTTAATTTTGAAACAAGCCAGTGTAATATCAACTTTTCTTGGTTGTTGAATAATATTTTTTATAAAAGGAATTGAATTAGGAAATAAATTTATGTCATATCCAAACAGTTTTATAGAATTAATCAATTTTGATTGTTTTAGATAAACTCTTGTAGAAAGCATAATTATAAATATAAATAATTGAATTAATATAGGCCACACAATAGGAATCCATACATTATAAGCTCTACTCATGTAAACAGAACCTAACATAAAACTAAACATAACAATTAGTGATAAACAAGTACTAATAAAAACATTAGGGATTATAAATAAAAATA
The DNA here is from genome assembly GCA_944324375.1 of Candidatus Gastranaerophilales bacterium. Taxonomy (GTDB): domain Bacteria; phylum Cyanobacteriota; class Vampirovibrionia; order Gastranaerophilales; family Gastranaerophilaceae; genus UMGS1585. Next base: position 25,042 of record CALUWB010000006.1, read on the forward strand.
GACTAATTAAAAATACACCTCCAAAACATAAGCCCAAATCAAAAATCAAAGGATAATTTGAAAATTCAACATTTGGCATCATAGGAACTACAGATGATAACATAAAATTAGCATTTCCAAAATCCAATACAGGTTTTAACATATCAGGAGAGACTCTTGCAAAAAGAGTATATAATTCAGCCATCTTTATAACAGGTTTAAACACAAAAAGAGTAGTTATGAATAAAATTAATACTAAGCTAAAACAAATATACAATTTGTATTTTGTTTTATTTAACATTCAAAACTTCCTCTTTTCTAGGCATTCTGCCACAACATTTATCTTCATCACAGAAACCTAATCTTTCACATTTTGGAACAAGATAATCTTTTAACCAAGGTTCTTGTTTAACTAATTCATCACACATAGCTTTTACTAAAAGACGAATTTCATATTGAGCTCTTGTGCATAATCTTAAATTAGCAAGGTGAATAAGTTCTCTTAAATTTAAAGATGCAACCATTGAGCTTGCAGTTGCATTTGGAAGAACAAATCTTGCATCTTCAGCAGGTATACCAGCTTCTGTAAATTCAAGATATTTTTTAGAAATTTCACCCATAAATTCTTCAAACTTAGCTTTCAATTCAGGGTTTCTTTCAATAGTTGGAGGGATAATATAGTCAAATTGTCCTTTTTCTTTAACATATCTTTGAGATTTTTGAGAAAAAGACATATGGCGATGCCTTACAAGTTGGTGAGTACAAGCTCTTGAAACATTAGAGATTGCAAAACTAACTTGTATATGTTCAATTGTTGAATAATGACCTGATGAAACAACTCTGCTTATTAATTTAAGCATTTTTTCTTCATCAGCATCACAATCAAAAATATTTAATGGAGAATCTGCACTATAACAAGTTCTACAAGCTGTATAAATTGTTCTCAATAAATTATCTGGTTTTGCAATTAATTTAACCTGTGGCTTGTTACTATTTTCCATATCCTACCCCCTCTTTGTCTTTAAACTATATTAACATAGAAAAAGGAGACATGTAAAATTATTAATAAATAATACAGCCTGAAGAAAATCCTTCAGGCTGTATTTGTAAAATCTTAACCAATCTGTTACTATTTTTGTCCGTAACGTTTTTTGAATCTTTCAACTCTACCTTCAGAGTCAAGGATTTTTTGTTGACCAGTATAGAATGGGTGGCAGTTGTTGCAAATTTCAACTGTTAGATTATCTACTACTGATGCTGTTTCTATTTCGTTACCACATACACATTTGATAACAGTTTTTTTATAATCAGGATGGATTCCCTTTTTCATGGTTACCTCTTTTCTATACATCCAAGATTCCAAACTTGGACAATTTATTTTCGACTTCTTTTATTTTATCTCTAAAATTTTTCCATGCAAGTGTTCATGTAATCTTACTATTACTAATGTAACATTTTTTTAAAATTCTTTCAAAAATTATCCATGTTACTATTGACAGAAACATTTGTTTGTTTTATCTTGTTACTATACATAGAAACAAAGGTCGAATATGAATAGTATACAAGAGATATCAAAACTTATTAACAACATTAATTCCGATGTAGATGTTTTTAATTTTCTAACAGAAATACTAACACCTGCAGAAGTTGAAACTTTATCAAAACGATGGCGTATCTTGAAAATGTTGTCTGATGGAAGAACTCAAAGAGATATTGCAAAAGAACTTAACGTTAGTCTTTGCAAAGTAACAAGAGGTTCTAGAATTTTAAAAGATAAAAACGCTATTGTAAGTAAATTGATAAAGGAGAAATAATTATGGAAACAAAAATAACAAATAATGTATTACCAACAGAAGAAGGATTTTTTGGCAAATTTGGGGGACAATTTTTACCAGAAGGTTTAAAAGCTGAATTTGATAAAATAACAGAAGCATTTTTAGCAATAAAAGATGATCCTATTTTTAACCAAGAATTAAATGATTTATTAAAAAACTATGTAGGACGCCCAAGCCCTGTATATCATGCCAGAAACTTATCAGAAAAATATGGCGCAGATATTTATTTAAAAAGAGAAGATTTAAACCATACAGGAGCACATAAAATTAATCACTGCTTAGGTGAAGCATTGTTAGCAAAAAGAATGGGCAAGAAAAAAATTATTGCAGAAACAGGTGCCGGTCAACACGGTGTAGCAACAGCAACAGCTGCAGCTTTAATGGGTTTAGAATGTGATATCTATATGGGTGAAGTTGATATTCAAAAAGCAAAACCAAATGTAGATAGAATGAAGATATTAGGTGCTAATATTATTTCAGTAAAAAGTGGCACAATGACATTAAAAGAAGCTGTTGATGAAGCATTTATTGCATATTCAAAAGAATATGAAACAGCTATTTATGCCATTGGTTCAGCAGTTGGCCCTCACCCATTCCCAATGATGGTTGAACATTTCCAATCAATAATTGGTAGAGAAGCTAGACAACAAATGATTGATTTAACTGGTATGTTACCGGACCATATTGTTGCATGTGTTGGTGGAGGTTCAAATTCTATTGGATTATTTAGTGGATTCTTAGATGATGAATCAGTAAAAATCTATGGAGCAGAACCTTTAGGGAAAGGTGAAAAACTTGGAGAAAATGCTGCAAGTTTAACTTATGGCAAAGAAGGTATTCTTCACGGGTTTAAGTGTTTATTATTACAAGATGATGAAGGTAATATCGCAAATGCTTATTCTGTAGCAAGTGGTCTTGATTACCCTGGAGTTGGTCCAAAACATTGTTACTTAAAAGAAATAGGCAGAGTAAATTATGAAACGATAACCGATATGGAAGCTATTAGTGCATTTTATGAATTATCAAGATTAGAAGGTATTATCCCTGCTCTTGAAAGTTCACATGCTATAGCTTTAGGTTTAAAACTAGCTGAAATAAACAAAGGGGATAAAATTCTTATTAATTTATCTGGACGTGGAGATAAAGATATAGAATTTGTAATGAAAAACTACCCTTTAAAATAAATAATAAAACACATATAATATAACACCAATGGGCAGAAAATCTGCCCATTTCTTTTATTCATTACCAAAACATTCCATTTAATGAAGAATAATAATCGCTACTTGCAGGAATACTTGTTGGATATCCTGACGAAAACATTTCTTTGAAATTATTTAGTTTACTTGTTTTAGCTTTATAACTACGAGAAGATTCAGCAGCAAATGCGTGTTTTAATCTATTTAATCTAGTTTTATAATCTCCTGATTGTATTGCTCCAAACATTTGAGAATCAAGCCTATCTAACCTGTTATCAATATCTAAATTAGAATAAGTTTGACCAAACCTTTTGTTCTCCATTTTTGATAATAAATATTCTATATCTGATTCGTCCATTTTTCCTCTTGAATATCTATCATCATTATTTTTTTTCTTAAAAAAATTAGATACAAATCCTCTGTCATTATTTGCATAAGGATTTTCCCAACTGTTTGTTCTATTCATTTCATTAATAGTTTCATTAATTTCTCTATTCATACTATTTCTATACGCCCAATCATTATATGGATAATATGGCATTCCAAATTGAATAAAATCTGCAAAAGAAACAGATGAAGTTAATAAAAAAGATAATATTAGTATTGGATATTTTTTCATGGTTTTATCCCCCACACTAATAAAATTTACTTCATAATTTGAACTCAAACATTACCATATAAGGTAATTAAGTGGTATTATTGTTTTATGAAAATAAAAATAATTGCATTAGGAAAAATAAAAGAAAAATTTTTAAAAGAAGGAATAGATGAATTCCTTAAACGTTTACGTCCTTATGTAAATATAGAAATATGTGAGCTTCAACCAATAGAAATTAAAGATGAAAATTTAACAGAAAAAGTTCTTGATATGGAAGCAGAAAAAATTATCGCCAATATAAAACCATCAAGTTATGTAATCACAATGGAAATTGAAGGTAAACAATATGATTCTATTGAATTTTCTAAAAAACTAGAAGAAATAACAAATACAGGGGTTTCAGAAATTGTATTTATAATAGGTTCATCTTGTGGTTTATCAAAAAAAGTTAGAGATATGTCTGACTTAAAGCTAAGTCTTTCGAAGATGACATTTTTGCATCAATTTACACGATTGATACTAATAGAACAAATATATCGAGCATTTAAAATATCAAAAAACGAAACATATCATAAATAAATATGTTTATCATAAATTAACAATTTATTCACACTTTATTATTAACCTTATATCAAATTACAATTCAAAATCCTAAATATTTAATATTATCTTTTAAAAAAAATACCTATCCGATATTAAATATGGCAATACAACCTAGAATAGAATCGGAGGACAATTATGAGCATACGTATTCTATTGGTTGAAGACCAAAAATTAATGCGAATAGGCATTAAATCCTTATTTGATGATTACAAAGAAATGGAAATAATTGCAGAAGCTCAAAATGGAGCTGAAGCCATAGAGAAATCTAAACTTTTAAAACCTGATATTGTATTAATGGACATAGGCTTACCTGATATGACAGGTATAGAAGCAACAAAAAAAATTTTGGAACTCAACATTCCAAACCTTAAAGTTATAATGCTGACATCACATATCTCAGAACAAGAGATATTTGATTCTTTGTCAGCCGGAGCATTTGGCTATATTATGAAAGATATTAATACAGAGTTTTTGATGACAATAATTAAAACAATAAAAAATGGAGCTATGTGGATAGATTCACACGTTGTTCCATATATCAAAGACAAGAACTGTGGAGTTATTCCACCTCGTCAACTATCTCGTGCAGGATTTAGAGAAACTCATGCTAACTTAACCCAAAGAGAATATGAAGTATTAAAACTAGTAGTAGATGGTCAAACAAATAGTGAAATCGCGAAAACTCTTACAATTAGTGAACATACAGCAAAAGCTCATGTTTGTAATATTATACAAAAACTCGTTGTTGATGATAGAACTCAAGCTGCCGTCAAAGCATTAAAAGAAGGTTTAGTTTAATAAGTGTAAATAATACGTTAAAATGTAACATTTTTCTTTAAAACTTGTTACATTTTTGCTAAAATAAGCAAGTATTGTGATTTACATGACTTATAAATTTTGTAAGTGTAGAAAAAGGACCAACTGTGACAGCCGGACTTGGAAATATATTAGGTAAAACTATTACAGCAGTTACTAAAACTGATGCTAAAATTCCAATTGTAGCATTGGAAGGGACTGTTATTGCTGGCCGTACAGATAAAGCTTATAAACGAGGTGGTGTTACAGAAGCAAGAGAGAGAGTTATAGAAGAATCAAGTGGTTCTGTTGTTTGGCTTTGGGGTGTCCAAGCGTTTAATTGGCTTGGCGATAAAGCTCTTGGCAAATTCTTAAATGCAACAAAAGGAACAAATGGTAAAAGACTTGATACTAGTGTTGATGTAGGTCAAGATGCTGTTAGAAAGCCATTTAATAATTTCTTAAATAATAAATTATTAAACCCTAAGAATTTGTCAGAGAGAACGGTTTCGTTATTAAAATTTGGTAAAGTTGCAGCAAGTATTCTTGCAGCTAACTATATCATTGGGTTTATAGTTCCTCCATTGAACCATAAACTTACAAATTATTTTGCTAAGAAAGATAAAGAACATATTGTTCCTCATATCGATAAAACAAGATTTGAACATTTTAAAGACTCTGTGATGAACAAAGATACTAGTAAAACAAACCATGTAGCATTCAAAGGTGGATTAAATACATTTACAAACTTTATAGAAAATACTAATACTGGTCAATTATTATCAACCGATTTAGGTGTATTAGGTGGAAGAACTTATAATGCTAGAAAAAAACAGGAAAAAGCAGAAATTATAATCAGAGATGGTGGCTCAATTTATTTCTATATGTGGGCACAAGACCATGTAAGAGCTGCTTTGAATAAAGCTGAATCAGGTCGTTGGACAAGATTAGATCCTAATACAGCAGGTATTGTTCATAAACATTTATCAGGTTTATTTGAAAATGATAATAGATCAATGTCAATAAACGAATTTAGGGAATCTGTCTTAGGTAAAGATGCAAAAGTAGTAGATTTGAATAAGTTCTTTGGCGAAGGTCAAGAAGCTATTACATTAGAAGAATTTAACAAACTTGAAACAAATCCTGAAACACAAAAACGTGCATTAGAAATGTCAAAATTACAACCTAAACAACTTGATAAGAGTGTATTAACTAAAAAACAAGTTATTGGGGTTTATACTGGTGGTAAAATTAATGCTCCTGATTTATTGAAAGAATCTTACGAACTCTTTACAGGTGGTGCATCATCTAATCCTAATAAATACGTTTCTTATAAAAAATTAGAAAAATTAAACGATAGAATGAAGGATTATGTAGATGATATTTGCAAAGTTGCAGAAAAAGGTGATGGCAAAGTAAACAAAAAATTATTGAATAAAATGAAACAAAAGAATTTAGTTTTAAGTGGTGTTAACTTCTTAGCAGGTTTTGCAGTTGCTTCATTATTCTTATCAAGAATTATTCCTGATTTACAATATTGGTACACAAGAAAAACAACAGGCAGAAATGATTTCCCTGGAACTTGTGATTATTCAAAAGCAAAAGCAACTCAAACTAACCAAACTCAAAAAGTTAATGAAAATAAAAAAGCAAAAGTTATAACTAAAGCTTAAAGAATTTTTTAGCTAAATCTTTTTCATTAATATTTGGGGATTTAATTTTTTCTCTCAAAATATATTCAAAACAATTTGAATATTCTTTCGATGGTTGTATACCCATATTTTGTAAGTCTTTTCCTGTAATTTCAAGTTTGATTTTTGATAATTCATCAAAATATTTAAATACTTTTTTGTCATCAATATTTATTGCATAAAGAAGCAAACTCTCTTTTTCACAATTTTTGAATTCAGAGTATATTGAATAATCATCATCTAATTTTTGCGATTTTAAATAATTATAATCAGATATAATTTTACTTTCTCTTTTAGTTAATGGTAATTTATCTAAATCCATCCACCCTAAATAAACAAGCCATATATCTTTTACAGGATATTTATTAACTAGATTTTGGATATTATATTTAGGAACAATAATTTCTTTTTCTGTCAATAATTTATAAATATTTTCAGAAAAAAATCTTTCAAATGCTTCTTGAAAATTCAAGTTAAATGTTTCAATAAGCTCTTTTTTAACTCTTTTATAGCTCATATCATAATTAATATTATTTAGACATTCATTTTGTAAATCTTTGGTATGTTTATCTAAATCAAAACCGAATCTAACAGAAAATTTTAACCCTCTAATGATGCGTGTCGGATCATCAATAAAGCTATTATCATGAATTACTCGAATTGTTTTATTTTTGATATCTTCAATTCCACCTAAATAATCAACAATTTCTCCTGTTTTAAGAGATTTTGCAAGAGTATTTATTGTAAAATCTCGTCTTAAAACATCTTTTTTTAATGAACAACCTATTTCTGTAACTTTTGGCAAATGCCCAACTCTAGGATATATTTCATTTCTTGTTGATGCAAGGTCTATTTCTTTATTGTCAATTAAAATTTTAACCGTTCCGAATGATTCATTAATCTTTAGAATTTCTGCATTAGGAATTGTTTTAGCAAATTCAATTGCATTACCAACATAAGTAATATCGACATCAAAAGACTTCCGGTTAAGAATCATATCTCTAACAATTCCACCGATATAAAATAAATTATCTTCTTTTGTTTCTATTAAACTCATAACTACAATATTGTACTTGAATATATGAATTTATGCTAGATTTGAGAAACAATATCAGAAATTTTCTTAAACATTTTATCAGTAATTTCTTGAATATATTCTTGAGTAACCATACCATTAATAATACAATCAGCAATTTGGTATGTAGGACGAATATATTGTTGAGCTGTTTTGTTTACATCTTTAAATTGTAAATCAGCAGCTTCACCTGTTTTTCCTCGAGATATTGCTCTTTTATACCATCTTTCTTTTATAACATTAAGTGGAGTAAATACATAAACTTTTACGTCCATAATATCTCTTACTTCTTCATTAAGAACATATAAACCTTCTGTTAAAATAACTTTAGCAGGAGTTTTTACATCTCCATCAGGGTGAGATTCACAAGTTTTAAAATCATAACGAGGAGAAACAACTGTTTCACCATTTTTTAATCCTATAAGATGTTCTTTCATTAATTTTAAATCAATAACTTCAGGAGTATCAAAACTAAAACCTGATTTGAATAATTCTTCATAACTTCCTGCAGCTTGAAGTTCTTTAGATGTATCTTTATAATAATCGTCACAACGGATTACTGTATAAATTCCTTCTTTTTTATCTTTTACAACAGCTTTAATGGTGTTATCAACAAAAACAGTCTTACCAGAAGCACTTTCTCCTGTAATCCCAATAAGGAATGTCCTTTTCTTTTCTTGAACAACCTTACGAGCTAAATTCATTATAAAATTATCTTGAACTCTTAAAAATAAAGGTTGTTTTTGTTGTTTATCTTCTTCTAATATTTCTTTAAAACCCTCAACAATATTAGATATTAACTCCATATCTAAACGGTTTGAATAAAAATTATAATTTGCTAATTCTAATGTTTCCATCATAATTTACACCATCTTATCCCATACATATTAGTAATATTTTACAGTAAAACATAAAAAATTACTTAATTTTTTAATGATTTGTTACTTTCAAGTTACACACCTTTATTTTTGGGGGTTTTACCCTGTTTAATATTGTTAGTTGCTATTTATATTATACAGGTTTTTAGCCACTATTTCAATAAGTCATGGGAATATAAAATTTTGCTATTTGTAGCACTTTAATGTTACATAGGTTTACAAAAAAGCAATTTTTTTATCAAAAAAAACTTAATATACATGTAAGGTTAGAATTTAGAAAGGTTAGCAATGTTAAAATTACCACCACAATGCTATGGTGCAGATGATTTATTAATAAATGCTTTGTATGATGAAGGCAGTAAAATCTGTGGTAATAAACCAATGCCTAAGGCTTGCGACTATCCTTCAGATTCATTTGAACCTTCAACTAAAAAAGAAAAAATTAAAAAAGGTTTAAAAATAGGAGGTATTATAGCAGGAGCAACAGCTTTAGTAGCAGGTGCTTGGAAATTGATTAAAAAATTTAAACCTTAAAAAAAGTTTGAAAAGATAAGTGATAGTGTGTATGTTATGGCTGCATTAAATGCAGCTTTTTTATTGCTCATCTTCCTGATTATACATTTCTTCTAATACTTCTTCCTCAATTGCTTGCTCTCTGCTTCGTAAAAAGTGCCTTTGCACACCTAATTCTGAAAACATTTTTAATTCAGCAGCTTTTTCTTCTGCAATATATTGTTCTCTTTTCTTTTCTTTGTGATTTTCAAGGACTTTAACTTCTTGTTCACATTTAATAAGTTTTTGCATTTCTTCATCAAGCACTTGTTGTAATTCTTGTCGTTTTTTTTCTAGTTCTTCGGCTTTATCCCAAAGGTGATGTAAATATTTATCATAATATTCCATCATTCTATAATCTGCCATTTTTTTTGCCATAATGGTTTGTTGAATTTCATTATTATTTTGTTCAATATCCATTTCAGCTTGTCGAACAGCTTGTTGCGCTTTTTGAACAACAGCCTCTTGTTCTTCTTTTTTTCTAATCCTAAATTCAAGTATTTTTTGTAATCTATATCTAAATGGCATATCTATATAATACATTAAAACTTGGATTATTTCTTAAAAATCATTAATACTACTCTATAAAGAGGAAAAATAATAAATATAATAAAGAAAATCCTTTTTATACCGATATTCTACTTGTAGATAGAGGATTCCTTAATGTTTTCAAATAAAATTGATACATATACTCCAATAAAAGAAGACAAATTAAAATCTCAAACAAGTCAAAATTTTGACTTTGAAGGAGAAGGTTTCTCTTCTATGCTTGAAAAAGATGAAACATTAACAGGGAAACTCAGAGAAACAGAAGCAGAAATAAGGGAAGATGAATCAATTCTATCTACTGATGAAGAAAACCAAGCTATTGCCAAAAAACGTTCTGGAGGGGTAAATCAAGAAACCCAAAACAAAAATTTAGAAAATAAATCTAATATTGATGCAAGAAATTTATTAAAACTAATGGATATTTCAACAAAAATTAATCCTGTTCAAATATCAAAAAGTAAAAAAGAATTAGAAAATATAACAGGTGCAGTTTCTGATAATCCGGAAGAACTTGCAGGAATAGTAAGCAAGGTTTTACAAGAAGCTCAAATTCAAGAAAAAGAATCAGATGAGGCTATTAAAACAACAATAGATTTATCAACAAGTGAAGAGAAAATGTCTGATTCTAAAAAAAGTAAAAAAGAAGATGAATTTCACGAAACCCAAGAAGAATTATTAGAAGATATGTCAATTCTATCTACTGATGAAGAAAACCTAGCAATGGCAAGACAAAATAGTGGATATGCTGATTTATCCGATGAAGATTTTAGCCATAACGGCGAAGAAGATATGGAACTTTTATCAGAAATTGTAAGTATCCATAATCAATCAAGAATAGAAGTTTCAAATTCGGCTGTAATAAAAAGTGCAGAAAATGTTATGGCACAAATAATAGAAGAAAGTAAAAATAAATTAGTAAAACTTGATGTTTCAGAATTATCTTCAGAAGATGTTGATTATATAACAAATCTATTAAAACAAGGAACAGCAGATTTTAACTTTGATGAAACTGAGAATCCATCAGCTTTATCAGCAAAATTTCTTTCAATGCTTAAAGAAACATTAACAAATAAAAAAGTTTTTAGAATAGATTTTGACAATGAAATTTCTGTCATTATAAAAATAGATGTGGAAGGAAAAATCTCAGCAAACTTCTTAACTTCAAATAAAGAAATCGAAGAAAAACTAAAAAACAACCTGTATATATTAAAACAAAAATTTGAGGAACAAGGTATAAAATATGACAGAATAGAACACACATCGACACTTAAAGACGATGCACAGCTTGATATGCAAGAAGTAATAAACACAATAAAATCAGCTGGTATCGACACTAAAGATTTAGAAAAACAAAATTAACGACACACTAATATAAAGGAGAGAATCAGATGTATGATTCGTTTACAACGGCCATAAACACTCAAAGAGCAACAACCCACTGGATGGAAACGTTGACAGATAACATGATGAACCAATATACACCTGGATTTAGAGAAAGTAAAGTTACTTTCCAGACATTTTTAGGTGGCGCAATGGTTGATAACCCATTAAAAAATCAAGGACAAGGTAAATCAACACCAGGGACATCAAATGAAAACGTATTCTTTGAAGGTAGTGGCTTCTTTGTAACAAGAAACAGTGAAGGTAAAACAGGTTATACTCGTTTAGGTGAATTTACATTTGACTCAGAAGGTATATATAGAGCCAAAAATGGTGATACTGTTCAAGGCTACATTTTAAACGATAATGGCGAAATTATGGCTGGAACTAAATCTATTAGTGCAGATCTATATGAAGAAACTGCATTAAAAGGTGGAGCATTAAGTATTCCAACCACTAATATAAAAATGTGGATTGACCCAAATAATGGAAAGTTTATGGGGAAATATGATGAATATGAAATAAAAGAAGATGGAACTATTTATGGTAAGGCTGATGGAGGGAAACGTTCAGTGCCTTTGTATAAAATAGCAACAGCAAACTTCCACAACCCAGGTGGATTGTATGAAGTTAAAGAAGGTTATTTTGTAGAAACTGAAGAATCTGGAAAACCTGTTATTGGTCGTGGCTCTATTCGTTCTGGTCTTTTAGAACAAGCAAACACAGATTTTAAAGGAAATATGACAAATTACCAACAAGCAAAAGTTCAAATGGAACTTGTTAATGCGTTGATTAAATCAAATAAAGAATTGTTAGAAGAAGCGATGAGATTAGTAAGTCAATAATACTAATTTCTCACAATAGGTTATTAGTGTTAGTTAAACTCCATTTTAAGGGGGCATTTTCGTGCTCCCTTTTTATTTGTATTATAATATTTATGGAGGTTTTGACTATGAATCCAAAAATGTTTTTTTTAGTTTTTAATATAACTCTTATCATACTCGCATGTATTTTGTTCTTTAAGATGAGTAATGATTATGGCAAAGTTTTATCAGGAAACAATTGGCAAGCAAAACAATATGGAAATAAATATATTGTAAGTTTAAATAATCACAGTGAAGTAGTATCAACTTTAGCAGATTTTGTAAAAACACAAAAAATAAATGTAGGAACAATATCAGGTTTAGGTGCTGTAAATTCTGCAACTCTAAGATTTTTTAATCCTGAAACAAAGCAATATGTTGATAAAACATTTAATGAGCAAATGGAAATATCAAATTTAATTGGAAATATTTCAACAAAAGATGGTGAGGAATATTTACATATTCATGCGACTTTTGGCAATAGTGATTATAAAGCAATCGCAGGTCATTTAATGACTGCAGTAATAAATGGAGCTGCAGAATTTGAAATTGAATCTTATCCAAACGCAAAAGTAGGGCGTAAATTTGATTCTGAAATCGGTTTAAATGTATATGATTTTGGAGCAAAAAAATGATAAAAGGATTTATTTTTGATTTCAATGGAACATTATTTTGGGATTCAAAATTACATTATGATGCTTGGATAGATTATTCAACAAAATTAAGAGGTTATCCTTTTTCTGATGAAGAAATGCAAAAATATATGTTTGGAAGAACTAATTCCGACATTATAGAATATGCTGTTGGGAAAAAATTACCAGAATCAGAAATTATTGCATTAGCAAAAGAAAAAGAATCATATTATCGAAATATGTGCAAAAAACTTCCTGAACAATTTCATTTAGCCGAAGGAGTTGAAGAGTTTTTAGATTTTTTAAAATCAAAAAAAATCCCAATGACAATAGCTACAATGTCAGAAAAAGATAATGTAGATTTTTATAAAAGAGAGTTTCAACTATCAAAATGGTTTGATTTAGATAAGATAGTATATTCAGATGGAACAATCCCAGGGAAGCCAAATCCTGATATATTTTTGATTGCAGCTGATAAAATTGGAGTAAATCCAAAAGAATGTGTAGTATTTGAAGATGCTCTATCAGGAATAGAAGCTGCAAAAAGAGCAGGGATAGGAAAAATAGTTGCAGTTACGTCAATGGAAGATAAAAGTTATTATGAACAAATTGAAGGAGTTGATTATATAATTCCTAATTTTAAATCTGTATATGACATTTTATTTCCGAATGTAACAATGAAAATATAAAATAACAAAATATTTCTTTATGTGGTTTGATATAAATATAGAGAATAAAAAGGGGGATAAATGGTAAAAGTTTCAAATATAAAAATGACACCAACTACGTCGTACAAATTTACAGTTTTAGGTGAGAATAACAAACACAAACCATATTTATTTAATGAAGTAAGAGAATTTATTAAAGATAAAGGTATAACTACAACATTTGAAATAGGTAAAAACAAAATAAACATGAGTGCAGAAAGCCGTAAAATTGCTTTAAATATTGCGAAAGGATTAAAAAAATTAGGCATTGTAGAAGGCGCATTACTAAAATAAAAATTAAAAATATAAGAAGAGAGGCATAAAATGCAAAAAAGAGAGATTGATTGGGAAAATTTAGGTTTTGGTTATTACAAAACTGATAAAAGATATGTATCAAATTTTAAAGATGGAAAGTGGGATGAAGGCTTTATAACTGAAGATGCAAATGTTACAATGAGTGAATGTGCAGGTGTAATTCATTATTGTCAAACTTGTTTTGAAGGAATGAAAGCCTACACAACAGAAGATGGTCATGTTGTTGTATTTCGTCCAGAATTAAACGCTCAACGAATGGTAGATACAGCAACAAGATTAGAAATGCCAGCTTTTCCAGTTGAAAGATTTTTAGATGCAGTTGAACAAGTAGTCAAAGCAAATCTTGAATTTGTTCCTCCGTTTGGAACAGGTGCTGCATTATATTTAAGACCCGTAATGTTTGCAACAGGTCCTGTAATGGGTGTAAAACCAGCAATGGAATATCAATTTAGAATATTTGCATCGCCTGTTGGTCCATACTTCAAAAAAGGTAATGCATCATCATTGGTATTAAAAGTTAGTGATTTTGATAGATCAGCTCCTAATGGAACAGGACATATTAAAGCCGGATTAAATTATGCTATGAGTTTACACCCAATAGTTACAGCTCATAATGAAGGTTTTAATGAAAATATGTATCTTGATCCACAAACAAGAACAAAAGTTGAAGAAACAGGAGGAGCAAATTTCTTCTTCGTAACTGCTGATAATAAAGTAGTTACTCCAAAATCTCCAAGCATATTACCTTCAATCACAAGACGTTCTTTAATGTCATTAGCTCAAGAATTAGGTTATGTTGTTGAAGAAAGAGAAGTATTCTTATCAGAACTTGATAACTTTGTAGAATGTGGTCTATGTGGTACAGCTGCTGTAATTTCTCCTGTGGGCAAAGTTAATGATCACGGAAAAGAAATTATTTTCCAAAATTCACAAGATGGAATGGGACCTGTTTCTAAAAAACTATATGAAACTTTAACAGGTATTCAATTCGGAAAAATTGAAGGACCAAAAGGCTGGATAAAAAGAATTATTTAAAATAAAATTACATATACAATATAAGAAATAAAAGGCTAACATCTAAGTTAGCCTTTTATTTATATAAAAAAAACTAGAGCTTGGAGAAACTCTAGTCTGTAAGTTTTGTATACAATTAATTTATCTATTATGTTTTATTATTTATCTAACTTTTATCTTTGGTACAACTGACATTCCAGGAACAATTGTATATTCATTTGGATCAATCTTTTCATCAAATACAATTTTTACAGGTACTCTTTGAACAATTTTTACAAAAGAACCAACTGCATTTTCAGGAGGGAATAAACTTGATTTTGCACCTGAACTACGTTGAATACTATCAATTTTTCCTTTAAATTTATGATTAGGATATGTATCTACTTTTATCTCTACAGGCATGCCAGGTTTCATTCCTCTTAACTGAGTTTCTTTGAAATTAGCTACGACCCATACTTCGTGAGGAACTAAAGTAAATAATGGAGATCCTGCATTAACCATCATACCTTTTTCTACTCGTCTTGATGATACTGTTCCATCTTGAGGAGCATATATTGTTGTATATGATAAATTTAATGCTGCTGCATCTCTTTGAGCCTTTAATACTTTGATATTTGCATCTGCTACTTTATTACCTGATTGAGAATTTGATAATACATCTTCTTGAGCTCTTGTATGTTGTGCCATCAAGGCATCTCTTTTTGTTATTGCATTATCTAATGTTTGCTTAGAAACTGCACCTGCTGCATATAAATTTGTATAACGCTTAACATCTGTATTTGCTAATTCTAATTCTGAATTTGATGCACTTAAATTTGCTTTTGCATTCTTTTGATTTAACAATTCTCTTTGATATGCAGCATCTGCTTGAGCTAATCTTACTTCATAATCTCTTGGGTCAATTTTTGCTACTATATCACCCTTTTTAACAGATTGGTTATCTTTTACATAAACCTCTATTATCTGACCTGATACACGAGGTGCTACACTTACTGTTGTTGTTTCAACATAAGCATCATCTGTTGATTGATATTTCATCTCTTCAAATATCCAAAACAACAATAATATACCAACTATTACACCTACAAATATCATTACAGGTTTTTTAATACTTAATTTCTTTGTTTTATTTTCAACTTGTCTTTCGCTCATTTTAACCTCTATATCTGTAACTCTACTATATCTTTATATGTATCTCTCATACGCTTTAATATATCTTTAGTAAATCTTATTTCTTCTTCTGTAAAATTTTCTAAAACTTTATCAAATACAGGAAGAACTTTGTCCATTACATCATGAAGAATTTTATCTCCTTCTTCTGTTAAAACAATCCTTTTCACCAAACGATTGTTTTTTACATCTACAACTCGTTTAATAAAGGCTTTTTTCTCTAATGATTCTAACAATCTTCCTGTATTTGCTCTATCTTTTACTAACAATTTTGCCAAATCTCTTTGACAAATATCAGGATTTGAATATGTTACATCTAATACCAAAAATTCTTCCGGTGACACAGGAGAATTTAACTTAGAAAACAACTGTAATCCTAACATCTTTGAAAATTTTTCAGTTAACTTTACATCATAATAAAGTGAATCTGTATATAATCTATTTGATAATTTTGATTTTAATTCTTCTGCTTTTACTTCTGTTGTCATAACTTCTTTCTTTATAATATAATGTTGCCATAAAAACATGTTGCATTTACAACATACTTATGTTATCATCATCGTATTAAAAAAGCAAGTAGTAGGAGAAAATAATGAAAAAAAGGATAATTGCAGGATTATTGTTAACTAATTTCATAAGCATGAATTGCATGCCTGCATTAGCTTTTATACATTTAGGAGTTCAAAAAGATTCTGTTGATACAAAGACAAAAGTTGAAACAACTAAAGTAGAAAAAGTTAAAACAAATAAACAACAAAAAACCAAATGGACAAAATTAAAGGTAGAAAATAAATATGATTTCATCAATTTACCTTGGTGGGAAAATTTTAATGATGATTATTTGAATGATTATATTCAAAAAGCAATGGAACATAACCATAATAGTAAAATAGCATCATTAACTGTTGACGAATATTTTCAAAATGTAAAAGCACAAAGGGCAAATGAACTTCCAACAGTTGGAGCAGGTTTTATTCCTGGTTATGGAGGAACAGAACATACAAGTGATGGTTCATTATTATTTCCTATAACTGTAAATTATGAAGCAGATATATTTTTGAAAAATCACGATAAAACAAAATCTGTTAAAAAATTATATGAAGCATCTATTCAAGATGAGCGAGCAGCATATATTTCAATAATATCAGCAGTTGGAACAACATATTTTAATATTATTCAATTAGATCAATTAATTGAAACTCAAAAACGCATTTTAGAATTAAGAAAAGAAATTTATAACCAAATGCTTATAAGTAATAGAGAAGGTGTTACTTCAACATCAGATGTAGTAAAAGCAAATAAAGCAATGGTTGCAGGGGAAGCTGATTTAATAGATTTAGAAAAAGCTAGAATAAAAGCATTAAACCAATTAGCCGTATTAATTGGTGAAAGCCCTGAAAACATTAATTCATTAAAACGTTCTAGTTATAAATCAATCGCATATAAATATAACATGCCAGAAAGCATTTCATCAGAAATAATTACACAAAGACCTGATTATATTAAATCGGAATTAATGCTTCAAAAAGCAGGAATAGATGTAAGAGTTGCTAAAAAAGAATTTTTACCAACAATCAATATAGGAGGTCTAGCATTATTTAACGTTTTAAATTCTAGTGGCAACTTATTCCCAAATCTTATATGGGGATTTGGTGGTGGAGTAATGGAAACATTCTTCACAGGTGGAGCTAAAATGGCTAACTTAAAAATGAACAAAGTTAAATATGAAAAAATGCTTGAGTCATATAGAAATACAAATTTAACATCAATACAAGAAGTAAATGATGCAATGTATGCCTATAAATATAGTAATGATAAATATAATCAAAATTTAACAAATCTAAAATTAGAAACAAAAGATTATAATTTATCAAAGAAAATGTATGAACAAGGAGTTATGTCAAAACTAGATTTGAACCAAAAACAAGAAAATCTTTTGACTATAGACAACCTTGTTGTACAAAACAAAATTGCCTGCATTGTTGATTCAATTGGATTATACAAGGCAACAGGAGCAGGAGTAAATAAGACAAAAAGATTAGACTAGACATATAAACTAAGAAATCCTAAAACTACCAAAATGAATCTAAGGGTAAACATTAAAGCTTACCTTTTTATTTTAATAAAATCAAAATTTATTCTTGATTCTGCCACTTTTTACAGTCAAAACGGAGGTCTTTAAGAGTAATTTTTAGGGATTTCAAATATGGGGCAAATTTTTCTATCAACATTCTTTTTTGGATATTTAACTCTTGGGCAACGATAGAATTTTGACAAGCAATTACCATTACACCAGCTCCAACCATACTATACGGTTTAGATTTTTCAGCAAATTTTTCCCCGACAACTTTTTTCCAAAAACGATATAAATTAGATTTTGTAATCGCTTTTTTTATATCTTTATTTTCTAGCATATCAGCAATTATAAAATCAACACCTTCAAAATCAGTATATAGAACTTTTTTTGTCAAAAATTTTATACCCCTACTTTTTTTACCGTTATTTGTGATAGTATTATATAATGAAATTTAATCAACTGGAAGAATTAATAAAAAATTCTAAAAAAATATTAATTGTATCTCATATAAATCCAGACGGAGATGCTATTGGCTCTGTATGTTCAATGTACACAACCATTTATGATAATTTCAAAAAGAAATCAGATATTTTAGTTGTTGGACATTTACCAAATTCTTATAAATTTTTGCCAAACATTGATAAAGCTGAATTTAAATTTGATGATTCAATGGTTTATGATTTAGTTATAACATTAGATGTTGCAGCATTAGATAGATTATCAAATGCAAAAATTTTATTTGAGAAAGCTAAATCAACTATTAACATCGATCATCACAAAACAAATAATCAATTTGGAAATATTAATGTAGTAAAAGGGAATGCAAGTTCTACAGGCGAAGTTTTATTAGAAATTTATAACGAACAAAATTGGAAAATTTCTTTAGATTCAGCTATTGGATTATATACTGCAATTTTAACTGATACAGGTGGATTTAGGTATGAAAATACATCTGAAAATGTTTTTAAATCAGCTGCTCAACTTGTTAAAATCGGGATCAATCCAAATGAAATTTACAAACATTGTTATGAATTAAAATCTAAGAATTTTGTAATGTTTCAAAATTATTGTATAAATAAAGCTGAATTTGCACATAATGATAAAATTGCATACTCTACTGTATACAAAAGAGATATTGAAAGATTCAATGGAGAAGAAGATTTCACAGAAGGACTTGTTGAAATTTTAAGAGCAATCGAAACAACTGACATTGCATTTTTAGCTAAGGAGGTTGATTCAAAAACAACAAAAATTTCAATGAGAAGCAAAAAATCAGATGTAGCAGAAATATGTTCAGTATATGGTGGAGGGGGGCATACTTTTGCAGCTGGTTGCACAATAAAAACAAACATTGAAGGAGCTGTTAAAAGAATGTTAAAAACCATAGAGGAGAAAATTTATGGGTAAGGCTTTTGATTTTGTTGTAAAGACAGTCAAATCTATTATCGATAATGATTTTTCAGGAATGGCAGCTGAGATGAGCTATATGCTTGTTATTGGGATTTTCCCTTTTATGTTGTTTTTAATGTCTTTATTCAACCTTATTGGTAAAAACTATTTTATGAATCCATTATTTATATTTATGGAACGAGTCATGCCAGATGATTCAATAAGGTTGATTATTAGTGTACTTAACCAAGTATTAGGATTCCAAAAAGGTACAACTGTTGCTATCGCAGCGTTATTAATAACTTTATTTATGTCAATGAATGCTTTATCTGTTATTATTAAAGGATTAAACAGAGCATACAAAGTTGAAGAAACAAGAGCATTTATTTATACAAGATTTTTATCTTTATTAATGGTTATAGTAAACACTTTGGTATTATTTTTAAGCATAAATATAATAATTTTTGGTAAAGTTATTATCAGATTTTTAACAGCATTCATAAATCTTTCACCACATATTGCTGATATGTTACTTGCAATCAGATGGCCTATTGCATTTATGGCATTATTCTTAATGGCATTTTTACAGTATTATATTTTCCCAGACGTTAGTTGGTCTGATAGATTGAAACGAAAAAGTGCATTACCTGGAACAATATTTTTCTGTGTAATATGGTTAATTGCGTCAGGAGGTTTTTCAATCTACGTTAACAAATTACATACTTATAACTTTGTATATGGTACAATCGCAGCATTTGCAATGTTAATGGTATGGTTTTATTTTACCTCTATGCTTATTCTTATCGGAGGAGAAATTAATTCTCAAGTTCATGACAAATTAGAACAAGATGAGCTTATTGCAATTATGGAAGCAGAAGAAAACGAAGAATTATAACCAAAACGCAACAGCTATAAATTAAATAACTGTTGCGTTAAAATTCATAAAATAATAGTAATTTCTATTGTTCAGTTGCTTCTTGCAATTTATCACAAGCATCACATTGTGGCATTGGTTTGCAATTATCACATGGAGCAACTGTTTTTTGGCAAGGATCACATTGTGCTTTTTGTTCACAAGGATTGCATTTTGCCTTACAAGGGTCACAAGTATTTTTCTTGCAAGGATCACATTTTTCTTTTTTACATTTGCATTTTGGTTTGCAAGGATCACAATTGTCTTTCTTACAAACTTTTTCACATTTTGGACAAGTACCCCAATTTGCAGGGTTTAAATTTCTCCAACAAAATGCGTGAGATGCTGTTGTACTTGCAGCGATTGCAACTAATAATGTTGTAGCTAATAATGTTTTCTTCATAATATCTCCTTTTTCTTATCGACATCCAACGTCGCACATTTTCATGTTACAAACCCAATAAAAAATGACTATTCCCCAATCGGAGATACCATAAAGATTAATTTTTTAGTTTGATGTATAATAAGTTTAAAAATGAGGTTTAGGAAATGAGTAAATATTTATTAGAAATAGGGGTAGAAGAACTACCGTATAAATTTATTCCATCTGCAATTAAGCAGTTGAAAGAAAGTTTCGGGAAATTTTTAGAAAACAATCATATTGAATATTCAGATATTAATGTTCTTGCAACACCAAGAAGATTGGCAGTTATTATTGATGGATTGGCAGATTCCCAACCAGATTCTGAAAAAGTTTTTAAAGGTCCTATCAAAAAAATTGCTTATGATGAAAATGGGAATTTAACAAAAGCTGGGGAAGGTTTTGCAAAGAAAAATGGAATCAATCCTAGTGATTTATATGTAGAAGACGATTATGTTTTTGCTAAAGTTTTCACAAAAGGAAAAGATACTAAATCAATTCTTACAGAAAACATTTCTAATATCATATTAAAACTTCAAGGCTCACACTTTATGAGATGGAGTTGTCACGATGAAAAATTCTCTCGTCCTATCAGATGGATTGTATCTGTATATAACAACGAAGAATTACCTGTACAAATTTTAGATATTAAATCATCAAGATTTTCAAGAGGTCATCGTTCTTATACTCAACCTGTTGAAATCAAAAATATTGATGATTACAAAGACGAATTAAGAAAAGCTTATGTAATTGTTGATCAAAACGAAAGACAAGCAAAAATTGTTGAACTTGCAAAAGAAGAATCAGCAAAAATTGGAGCTACAACAAGAATTTCTGATGATTTATTAGAAGAAGTTACATATATTTGTGAATGGCCGGTAGCTGTTGTTTGCAACTTTGATGAAGAATTTCTTACAATTCCTGATGAAGTTACAATTACAGTTATGGAATCTCACCAAAGATATTTTGCACTATTTAAAGATGGCAAGCTTACAAATAAATTCATTACTATTGCAAACTACATTGGTGATGACTTCTCAAATATTCAAGCAGGAAACTTAAGAGTTATCAAAGCAAGACTTGATGATGCTGTGTTCTTTGTTAAAAATGATACTAAAAAACCTTTAGAAGATTATGTTGAAAACCTTAAAGGTATGACATTCCAAAAAGGTATGGGATCTGTTTATGATAAAACTCAAAGATTAATAAAATTAGCAAAATCTATAAACGAAGAAGTGAATAACGGTCAAGATTCTGAAACTGTTATTAGAACAGCATATCTTTGTAAAGCAGATTTAGCAACAAACCTTGTATTCGAATTCACAGAACTTCAAGGATATATTGGTTCTGATTATGCAAAATTAAACGGAGAAGCTCAAGGTGTTGTTGAAGGGATTAAAGAACACTACTTCCCACTAAATGCAGATAGCGAACTTGCAAAATCAATCGAAGGTCAAATCGTTGGTATTGCAGATAAAATTGATACTATATGTGCAGTATTTGCATCAGGCAAAAAACCTACAGGTTCTTCTGATCCACTTGGTGTTAGACGTGCAGCTTTAGGTATTATCAAAACAGTTATCGAAAATAAATTAAACTTAAATATTTCTAATCTTATTAAATCAGCTTTAGAACTTTTACCTGTTCAAGTTGATTGCCAAAAAGATGTTGAAGAATTCTTTGTTCAAAGATTAGTTATATTCTTAGCTGATAATTATAAGAAAGATGTTCTTGAAAGTTGCTTAAACAACAATCCACTTTCAAATTTATCAGACTACATGGCAAGAGTTAATGCAATAGCTAAACTTGATAATCCAATGATGATAGAAAATGCAAATAGAATTATCAGAATTCTAAAAGATGCATCTATTGATAATATTGATGAAAGCTTATTCGTAGATGATGCTGAAAAGAAATTGTATGAATGTATGAAAGAAGTAAACTTCACAAACGATTATGATAACTATATCAAACAATTAATCGGATTAAATGCGCAAATCGATAATTTCTTTGAAAAAGTTCTTGTTATGGATAAAGATGAAAAAATCAAAAATAACAGAATCGGACTTTTAACAGCATTAAAGAAAGATTACGATAGAATCGCAGATTTTTCTAAGTTGCACTAATAAATATATTAATTAAACATATAAAAAAGGCTTTGGGAAACCAAAGTCTTTTTTAATCAAAATACTCTCTACCTTTAGTCAAAATAATTTTATCATCTTTCAAATCTATCTTAACTAAATGTTTTTCTGGATTTATTTCTAATATTTCAAGTAGTGCTTTAGGAATAACAACACTATAACTTGCACTCGCTTTTCTCATCTTTTTTCCATAAAAATATTTTATCATTTTACTTGAAAAATGTACATAAAAATAAAATATAACTAATATAAGCAAGAGTGATTTCACTACTTTAGTAGAATGTTTTATATTTTTTTCGATTTAACCTAATACAATAAGGGAATAAGTTTTCCCAACATAGGAGGTTAAATTATGAACTATACAGATATTGAATTAGAAGGAATTGATGTAAACGGAAATCAAACTAAAATGAAGTTAGCTGATTTAAAGGGTAAAAATATTATTTTATATTTCTATCCAAAAGATGAAACACCGATTTGTACAAAAGAAGCTCAACATTTTAGAGATGCAATAAGCAAATTACCAGAAGATACTGTTGTTATTGGAGTAAGCCCTGATAATATTGAATCTCATAAGAAATTCTTTGAAAATCACAAGCTCAATTTCAAAATATTATCAGATACAGAACACAAACTAGCAAGAGCTTTTAAGAATTTGAAAAACGATGTTGAAGAAAAAGCATCTGATATAAAAGATAAAATGGAAGAAAAACGAATTGAAATGAAAATTAAACACGCAGAAAAACAGATGGAAAAAGAATGGAAAAAAAGTAAAGATAAGCCAATAACAATGCGTTCTACTTTCATTATAGGGAAAGACGGCAATCTTCTCAAAGAAATGCGAGATATAGACATCAGAGGTCATGTTGATGAAGTCGTAGAATACGTAAAAAATTTATAAATTAACATTAAGGAGTCGTAACATTACGACTCCTTTTTTCCATCTTTGTAGTATCCTATTTTCTATGATAAAAAAATTAATCATCATAGTATTATTATTCATCATCTCAAATCAAGCAATAGCAAGTGTTATAAGTCCTGAATTAGAACTTGAAATGCGATATAACATCTCTAAAATTTATGGAGAAGAGAACACAGATGAGATTTATAAAAATATAGAAAACCTTGCTAAAAAAGCAAAAATCCAACGACCTAGAACTTTAATTCAAGATGATTTAACACGAAGTTCGGATTGGTACAAAGATGAAATTATTTATATGTTCTACATTGACCAATTTGGAACAGATAATCAAAAAAAATCCAATACTTTTAAAGATGGGATAAAAATGCTTGATTACCTAAAAGATTTAGGAATAACAACAATTTATATCCTACCTTTTGCAGACTCTCCAATGGGCGATTCAGGTTTTGACGTTAAAAACCCTAACAATGTTAGACAAGATTTAGGAGGAATGAAAGAATTTAGAGAATTTGTAAAAGCTGCAAGAGAAAAGGGGTTCAAAATAAAAGCAGATTTAATCCTTAATCATTTTTCCGACCAACATGAATGGTTCCAAGAAGCATTAAAAGGAGATTTAGATAAACTAAACTACTTTATCATAAGAGAGGACATGCCTGAATATACAAAATATGTTGATAAGAAAAAAGGGACAATAATTGAATACAAAGAACCTAACGGGAAAGTATCTAAACGCAGACTAATATTTCCTGATATCACTGAAAATCATTATAGGAAAGTTACTATAAATAACAAAGATTATTATATATATCATACATTTTATCCCTTCCAATTAGATATAAACTGGGAAAATCCTAAGGTTTTATACTACTGTCTTGATAGCATAAGTTATTGGGCAAATATTGGAATTGATATCTTTAGAATGGACGCTATCCCATATTTTTCAAAAGAAGAAGGGACAGATGCAGAAAACTTAGACACAACACATTATATAGTAAAACTCTTAAGCGAATACATCCAAGCCACAGCCCCTCGTTCAGTTCTACAAGCAGAAGCCTGTCAAAAACCTAAAGATATTCTTCCATACTTTGGAGAAGAAAGAGAAGTTAACACATACATTGATAATCGAATTAAACGAATAAATCGCACTGACGAAATTCAAATAGCATATCATTTTCCATACATGCCAGCACTTTGGGCAATGTTTATAACAGAAGATAATAGATATTTTATTGATGCAAACAAACACACACCCAAAATTCCTGAAACAGCAAGTTGGGCAACATTTTTAAGAGTACATGATGAGCTTACATTAGAAATGATTACTCCTGACGATAGAGAATTAATCTATAATGCACTTGAACCTAAAGGATGTGAGTTTAGGAAAGGTTTGGGAGTAAGTGGAAGAACAGCAAATTTCTTAGACAATAATCCTGATAGAATAACTCTTGCGTTCTCAACTCTACTTTCAATGCCAGGGATTCCAATTATTTATTATGGAGATGAAATAGCAGCACAAAATAATTTTGAATATGCTGATAATTACGCAGAAAAAAGAAAAAAACAGCTTAAGAAAAATAAAATAAAACTTTTAACCTTCTTTGATAGCAGAGATATCAATAGAGGTGACATTACTTACAAAGCTTTTATGGATTCAATGAAAAGAAAAAATACACTAAGTTCAAAAGTAAGATTTAAAATTAAACAAATGATTAAACTTAGAAAAATAAACCCAGCACTCGCAAGAGGTTCTTTTGAAATAATAAAAACAAAATTACCATCAACTTTTGCATACATAAGAACATATAAAGATACAAAATTTTTAATCGTTCATAACTTATCTAAAGAGAAACAAAAAGTTGAAATTTCACTCCCTTCTGAAATTCTTGAAAAAGATAACGACGGATATGTAAACTTTAAAAATCTACTTGATAATAAAAAATATAAAACAAAAATTTCATTAACAGATAAAAAAATACATCTATTAATGCAACCATATTCTACAATGTGGCTAAAAATTCTAACAACTAAACAAGGTAATATTTAATTAAAGCTTATTAATGTTTCAAAAATTTAGCTAACTTCAATTTTGTAAACCAACCAGCTTTAGGTTTTACAGCATCAAAAATTACTCGTTCATTTGAAATTAATTTTTCTCTTAAATCTGCCGTTTTAGGATATAAACTTAGATAACTTTTAGCATGTTCATGAAGATATGGAGCAACTTTTTCTGATGCATCACACATTTTAATATTTCTCACACCAATAATAGATTTTTTAAGAAAATCTTTGTACGCGCCAATATTACCCATCTGTATATCTTCAACAGTTTCTTTTCCATATTTATCAATAGAGCGTTTTATAGAATCATGCATAATAAGATTAGCAATAGATGGAGATTTTTTACTTTCTTGATAATAATTAATCATTGAATTGACCATTCTATCATCATTATTTCTTGCATATCTATACGCATCAGATGCATGCTGTCTTACAATATTAAAATCCATTCTTTCCATATATGTATTGCCCCTTATTTT
This sequence comes from Candidatus Gastranaerophilales bacterium, assembly GCA_944324375.1. Classification (GTDB taxonomy): domain Bacteria; phylum Cyanobacteriota; class Vampirovibrionia; order Gastranaerophilales; family Gastranaerophilaceae; genus UMGS1585. The sequence continues at coordinate 51,280 of CALUWB010000006.1, forward strand.
ATTAAAACTAATGTTCCAACTTTAACTTCTTTAGCAAATTGTTTTATTACATCATTTTCCATTCTTATACAGCCACCTGATTTGTGTTTCCCAATGCTTGATGGATCATTATTCCCATGAATAAATTCACCATTAGAAGGTTCTTCTACACCTGTTTTAGGGTTAATAATTGTTAGATATAAAACATTAGGTCCATAAGGCTTTGGATTTGCTTTACGTTTTGTACCATAAGCTTTGCTATACGGATAATTTTCTATATGATGAACTCGTCTTATTCCTGGAGTTGTTGATGATTTGCCATTTGATTTTAAACTTCCTGTTGCTACATGATAACCATCGATAATTTCACCAGAATCATCATATCTATATAATTTATTTGTTTTAGTATCGACTATAATTCCAACATTTCTTTCTTTACCTGCAATAGTTATAAAAGGAGAAGGTGCAGCTTTTAATTCTTCTGCAGTTAATTTTGTTTGATTCTCAGGATTTATTATATCTTCAACCATTTCAATAGAATCTTGATGAACAAAAGTATCAGAATTTGCAGGTGAAATTGTATTCAAGCATAATGCCATACCAACAGTAGATAACAACATACGAGGAAAAGAATTTCCTCGACTAGGATTTTCTACACACTGCTGTTTTTTTCTAGCCGTAAACGACACACTATTACTAACACCATAAAAATTTATCATATTATGATAAAACATAATAAAAATATTTTTTGCTACTAAAATAATAAAACTTAATGTAATTATTTTGTATCTCAAACCAAACCGGACTTTTAATATTTTAATACTCCTCCTTCGGAGGATGCCTCTACTTAGAATGATACTTAATCATTCTTGTAGAGTTCTTGTGCGTAGCACCAAAAAAAAGCGGCTTGTAAGCCACTAAAATTTTTCCTAATTTGTCCCTGTCCGATTTAAAAAGTTAATCATGGTCTAATTAACTTATTTTTATTCTTTTT
>CALUWB010000007.1 GCA_944324375.1 Candidatus Gastranaerophilales bacterium
TGCAGTATCATCAAATGTTTCAAAACTATTAGATAAATCAATTATTTGAGGATACTTTTCTAGTGAATTAAATATATCCCCCTTTTGAAATGAGTAGAATTCTACTTTATCTAATTCTAATAATGGTTTAAAATAATCTATATTTATTGTTCTATGTATTGCTGAACGAATACGCATATCTCCAGCTTTCCAGCACAAACCTATTTTTAATTTATCATTAGAAAAATACTTATTTTTATATTCATTTACTTTTTGTTCATCTACCTTTAAATACCCACTAGAAAATGGTATGTGTTCGAAGTTTATATTCAAATAATATTGGGCAAAACCTAAAAACATTGAACTATCATGACTAACATTATTCATTCCTTTAGTTATAAATTCAATATCAGAAAAACTTCTTTGCATCAATTCAAAAAGGGGCTCTCTTACATTCACGATAATTTTCGAAAATTTATTTTTCAAAAGTGGTAAAAATCGCGAATTCATAATACAATCACCTAAACCTTGATCAGCATGTATCAACAATGTTCCACCTTCTTCTTTTGAATTAAAATTCTTCATAAAACTAAATTCTTCTGGAGGTTTTACTTGTTTAAAACATTCAAAAGCTTTATCTAATTCTTTTTGAGTTAAATAAAGACAACCTAAAGAAGCCTTAGCATCATGGTCATTTGGATAACATTCAATTGCTTTTTTATAATATTTTTCAGCTTCATTATATTTTCCAACTTTTTGCAAACTAACTGCTAAATGATAATAAGCTTGTTTATCATGATTTTCTATTGCTTTTTTATAACATTCCTGAGCAACTTCTTCTTTACATAACAATTCCTGTAAAAATCCAGCATTTACCCAACTAGAAGGATTATTAGGGTACATTTCTAGAGTTTTTGCACAATATTCTTCTGCCTTTTTATAATCATCTATATCCATATAATACTGTGTCATTAAAGAAAGTCCTTGACAACTATTAGGATGAACAGATAAATATTTTTTACAATATGCACCTGCAAAATTATACATTTCTAGACGCCTAAAACATTCTATAATTTTTTGATAAATTTTTTCAGAATCTTTGTCATATCTAAATAATTCTTCATACAATATTATTGAATCATCGTATTTTTTTAATACAAATTTTGTATGAGCTAGTGCTGAAATTGTTGCAGGAGACTTCTTTATTTTATATGCAGATTCTAAAATTTTCTCTGCTTTTTTATATAACCCTTTTTTTAAATTGAAAAAACCCCAAAAAGATAGAACAGTATCATCATTAGGATTTTCACGCAAAAGTTCATAATAAATTTTTTCTGCAGAATCATAATCCTTGTTTTTTACATATAATAATGCCTGATTTAATTTTTTTATATTTAACATTAGTTTTTAATTAAAGCCTCTACTCTTTTAACTATTTTCTTTGAAACATTACTCCAATCTTCACCAAGTTTTTGCTTATATAATTCTACTGAAGGATACCAAACATTATTAGTTTCATCTGAATCAAACCAATACCATTCTGCATCAAAAGAAATTAATGCTAGAACTTTTTTATTTAAACTTCCTGCTAAATGCAATATTTCGGAATCAATTGTAATAATTAAATCCATTGAATTGATATATTTAGCATAGTCAGCCATTGTACTTAGATTTGAAGAAATATCTATAATTTTAGGATATGTTTCTAATGTTCCAAATATATCATTTTTTTGAAATGAATAAAATTCAATATTATCAATATTAAATAAATCTTCAAAATATTTTGTTAAATTAACTGAAGAAATATTTACAACTTTCATACTGTCACCATTTGGCTTCCAAAATAAACCAATTTTAAATTTATTAGATGGTAAATCTATTTTTTCAGATTTTAATTCTTGCTTAGGAATAAATTCAAAATTAGAGTTTAAATAGTATGGTAACTCTGACAATAAAACATAATTATCATATTTTGTATTAAATACATCAGAATTTGAAATAACATTATAACCATTTATTTCCATAAGAGACACAAAATCTGGAGAACAACATAGAATAATATTTTTAAATTTATCCTTTAAACAATTAATATATCTTATATTTTTTATATTTTCATTCTCAGAACTATCAAATACAACAAGTATTGTTTTATCTTTATTATCTTTTCCATTCCATTTATTTTTTAGGGATTTAATATCCTTATTTAAATCTCTTTCTAAATAATATTTATAACCTTTTCTCATTTTACGTTCAATAAAATTAATATCTTTTAGAAGATTTAAAACATCATTTTTTCTCGGGTAATCTTTTAATATCTTTTTAGCACATCGTTCAGCTTCATCATATTTTTTAATTTTTTTATAGCACTGTGCCAAATCAAATGTTGCTGTCAAAACCCCCATTTTTACAGCTTTTTCATAATATTTTTGCGCTTGTACAAAATTTTTCTCAATAAATTCTTCATACATTCCTAAAAGATTAAAAGCTAATCCCTTATTAGGGAATTTCCTAATTATTTCATTTTTTAATTCAGATAATTCATTAATTTTACCAACATTTAAATATATAAGAAATAACCTTCTATAAGCCATAATTGTTGGAAATTTTTCTACATATTCCTTAGAAATATGAATCGCATTATCATATAACTCTAATTGAATGTATAAATTTCCAATTATTACAAAAAGCTCCTCAGAAGGATCTAATTCAAGTAATTGTTCGTACAACACAATAGCATCGTAAAGTTTAAATTGTCTTTCTTTTACATATGCTAATAAATGCAACATTTTTAAATCTGCACCAATTTTAAGTCCATGCCCAAGAAGCATTTCTGCATTATCATAATCTAATTTTCCGACATTTATATATGCTAACTTATATATTGCATTACGATTTTGCTTATCATTTGCTAAAACTCTCATATAGAGCTTTTCAGCTTCAAATAAATTTCCATCATCAAAATAACTATCAGCAAGTTTTTCTAATTCATTAATAGACATAAGTTTATATTAACATTTCCATAATAATTACGTCAATGATATAAAAAAACCTACAACAAAAGTATTACTTATATAAATCAAATCAATAAATTGACTTATACTAAATAATCATTATATAGAAATACAGGGTAATACATATAGAGGATTTTAACTAACAACCCCTAATAAAAGACAAATATAATCCGATATATAACAATAGTTTAACTAATGAATTAGAGAGGTAACAAATGAAGATAAACGGTGGAGTCAGGTATTGTGAACTTGGTGTACGTTCTTCAATTAGAGCAATGCATGTCGCAACAGAGTTAATGGGAATAACCAATGAAAATGTTGTTGGGTTCGATAAAATTGGATACCAAAGAAAAGATGCAGTTGTATCTTCTTTTGCAGAATATCTTGGAGTTGATGGGATTTCAAGAAACACTGACGAAAAAGTTGGTCGTATTATGACATCTGAAAAACCTCTTGATATCGCATTAGCAACTAAAGGCTATTTTCAAATTCAAACTCCTAATGGTATTCAATTAACAAGAGATGGTAGATTTAAGCTAGATAAAGATGGGAATTTACTAAACCTTGAAGATAATAAAGTTTTATCAGATAGTGGTGTTCCTATTAAATTACATCGAATTCCTGAAGATGTTAAAGAAGTTGTAATTAATAAAAAAGGATTAGTAAGCGTTTTCAACAAAGATAAACGTAAACTTGAACCTGTAGCATTCTTAGGAATAGTTGATTCAAATGGAATGGCAGTTATGAATCCTGATGTAAAGCAAGGTTTTAACGAATATTCAAACGTATCACTTCAAAATGAATTTTTAGCAGTAATGCCAACAATTAGAAATTTTGAAGCAAATCGACAAATGTTCATAATGAACAATACAAATATGCAAAAAGCAATAAGCCAATTAGGTTCTGCATCATAAGGAGATAATTAAAAATGTTTAACGCTCAAGCTATTATCAGAAGAAGTATTAATAATGCAACTAACCAGTTTGATAGACTTGCATATGTTGGAAATAACTTAGCAAACTATAATACTGCAGGTTATAAATGCGTTCGTTTTGAACAAATGTTAAAAGAAAGTGGCTATATTGAAGGTGCAATAAGAACAGATTCAAAACAAGGTTCATTAAGAATTACAGACAACCCTTATGATGTAGCAATTGATGGGCAAGGTTATATTCCCGTAACTTCACCCGATGGAGAAACTCAATACACAAGAGATGGAGCTTTCAAAAGAGGGGCTGATGGCTATTTATATACATTAGATGATTGGATTGTAGGAGATGGTATTAAATTCCCACCAAATTGTTATAAATTCCAAATAAAACCTAATGGAGATATTATGAGCTTTGATGCAGCAGGATCCCCTGGTGAAAAAGTTGGAACAATTCCTCTTGTTACATTTGATGCGCCTGAAGAATTGGAACAAGGAGTTAACAATAAAATGGTTGCAACAGAAACATCAGGTTCTCCAAAACTTGTTTTATCTCATGATAGATTTAAACAATGTTTTTCTGAAAATTCAAACACTAATATATATGCAGAAGTAAACGATATGTTAAGACTTAATGCATCAATGATTGCAAGTATGCGTCTTTTAAAAGTAACAGACGATATGTACAACAAAGGTATTAACATTAGAGAATAGGAGTTTTAACTAATGTCATACGCAAGTTTAGATAGTATAGGAAGAACATCTTTAGCGTTAGGATTAATCTCCCAACAACAAAGAGCTCTAGGTGCAAATATTGCTAACGTAGATACACCAGGTTATGTTAGACAACACTTAGATTTTGCTTCATACTTAGGCACAGGCCCATTAGAAACTAAATTAGCTCAAAGAATGGGACCTTGCCCTGTATTTCCTGATTATGAACAAGAAGAAATAAATCCTGCTAACGAATTAACAGAAATGCAAAAAAATGCAATTCTTTATTCTATGGCTTCAAGACGTATGTCTAATATAATTACACAAATGAAAACAGTTATTAACGTAGGAAAGTAGGCTCATTATGGGTATAATGGAATCAATGGACATAGGCTCACATGCCTTAAAATGTCACGGTATAAGATTAGACATTCATGCAAAAAACATTGCAAACATAGATACTCCTAACTATGTAAGAAAAATTCCAATCTTAAATGCAACAGATGAAAATTCATTTAGAGCTGTTCTTGGACAAATGAAAAATGACGTATTTGGAACAGGAACTCTACCTTATTTAACAGGAGGAGTAACATTTAACGGAGTTGTAGAAGACCCAACAATGGGTGACAAAATATATCGTCCTGGACACCCTGATGCAGATGCAAACGGATATATTCGTTCATCTAACGTTAACGCAATGGTTGATATGGCTGATGCTGTTTTAGCACAAAGAGCCTATGAAGCGAACCTTGCGGTAATAAACATTACTAAATCAATGGCTACAAAAGCAGTTGATATTGGAAGATAATAAATAGACTCAAAAATATACAAACCTTATAAAAGGAAAAGGAACTTACTTCCTTTTATCCTTGCCCCATATATTATAATGAAATTATCAAACCGTTTATTGACAGGCAGATGTCCAACTACATCTGCCGTTTTTATTTATTAAGAAATATTACAACATTTTTAAAGATTGAAATTCACTATTATATTAATACTTTACATGATTAATGAAGTGTAAACACGAGGAAGCAATATGGGCTACGAATTTGATAATAATGTTAGTAAAAATGGGATAACAAAACAAGATTTTGAAGCAAGACTAGATAAAAAATTAGAAAATCTAAGTATTAAAAAACAAGCTAAGTATAAAGAAAAAGCTATGGATATTTTTACTAAATTCGCTAGTCTTAATGGAGATGCAAATGTTCTTGATGAATCTGAACAAATTCAGTTTAGAGCAGCCTTTTCCGATTTAGATAGAAATGAAAATGGAGAAATTTCAAGAAAAGATATTAGAAAGGGTAAAAAAGGTTCAGAAACACAAAAAATTATTTCTGAAAATGGATATAAAGCAAGCAAATATTTTAGTGAAACTCTAGATGAAGCAATATCACAAGAAGCTAGCGAAGATATTGGAGATGTACAATATGGAGAAGAATCAAATAACGGAAATTCTACCGTAACAGTACATTATAATCAAAATAGTGAAAGTACTAAAGATGATGGATTAAAAACATACCATATTGATGACGAAAAAAGAGTAATCAGAATAGATGATATAAAAGAAAACCAAACAGAAATCTATGAAGGAGAAGAAGATAATCCTTATGATATCGATGATGAAGTAGATAGAACAGAAGCAGATGGACTTCCACCTGCACCTCCTGAAATAAAAAAATCGCCTAATACTAAACCCAAAACAAAACCAACTAAAGAAGATATTAAATCAGGATTTTTCCAATATATAACCCAAGATAATGCTTTTACAGGTAAACTTAAAAATGGTACAACAATAGATTTACCTGATGGCTGTAAAATCGTTGAAGACGGAATTGAATATAATGGCAAAATCTATAAAATGAGAGGAGACCATTCTTCTAGCGAAAACCCTCTAAGATTTGAATGTGATGAAACAAAAGAAACATTACAACAAGCTATTGCAAAATCAGAATCTACAGACAACACTCACCGATATCACAACCATGGTGATAATGTAAATGAGCAATCAAAGTATGATGCCAAAACAGGAACTATAACCCACGGGAATGATGAAACAGCAGTATCTCAAACCCAAACATTTGCATCAATGCTAATGAATAATGCTGAAAATTCTACATTAACTCTAGATAAACAATCGGGTAAAACTATAACAACAGGAGAAATCATTCTTAATACCATCAATGCAAATGAAGATAATGGTATCGATATGCAAGAATTAATTTCATACCTTAACGCAGCAAAAAATGAAGCAAATTCAGTAAAAAATAAAACCGGAGCAAGAAAATTAGCATCAGGAGTAGATATTGATGCAAAAGATTTAGTAAATATCGGTAAAGTCTTTAAAAAATATGCAGGTTCTGACGGAAAACTTCAAAAAGAAGAATTACAAAAACTCCTTGATGATTTAAAAAAATCAAGTATGACAAAACTAGCAACAGGTAATGACAAATATATTGGAGAAAAAGATTCTAAACCTATTTTAGAAAATAATCCACCACAACCAATTCCAAAACCTGAACCTGAACCCAAACCAGATCCTGAACAAGTTGTCATAAAGGATGGTAACAGAGAAAGAAAAGTTAAAGACAATAATAATACAATAGGTAACGGAGAAAATCAAGAATACTATTATAAAGCAGGGAAAAGAACTGCGCTTAAAGAAACAGAAGTTGATAGTCCAATAAGAAATAATAAAATAAAAGTACAAACTGAAGATACTGATGGCAACATTGCACAAAATGGTCGTTCATCATTATTCAAAAAGAAATTTATATATATTCAAGACTTAGAAAAAGAGGTTAATGCAAAAGTTCTTGAAAGAACAGTTAATGATCAAGAAAACCAACAAATTGTGCGAGTAAAAGATAAAAATGATGAAATAACTCGTTATCAAGTAATTACAAATCCTGATGGTAGCTATACATTAGGAGAAGAACTTATAACAAAAACCACAAAAGGAAAAAATACTTATGTAACCAAAAGTCAACATGAAAAGGATATCAAAAAAGCACTAGGAATACCTGAAGAATTAGAATTACCTAAAAATATTACAGCAGAATATGAAAACGGTAATATGCAAATAAAACTTAATGGTGGTAACTGCTCAATTAATACTGCCAAAGTTTATGTAATAAGACATAATACACAACTTAAACATAAAGTAGATGACAATGTAAGACAAATAGATATTAATCCAGAAATAAAAGAAGAAAAAGTCAAAAAATCTGATGATGATAACGAAACATATCAAAAACCTATAAAACTAGATAAAGAAGAACTTAAAATAGCTGAAGAACAAGCTAAAAAACAAGGCTTAAGAAGAACTAATGGTAGCAATTTCGGTTGGTTTTATAGTAATAAAAAACAAACTCATTATTTTTGGGATAAAGAAAAGCAAAAATTTATTAAATACAAAAATATTTTATATGCTCATGAAAATGGCAGCGTAAATTTCATTGAAATATCAAATACAATAATTCAATTAGCTCAAAATGGAAATAAAAACATTCTTAATAGCATACATGAATCTAGTACTATAAATAACTCAAATAGAACAAGTCGCAATATTACAAATGTTATCAATGGCATTAATCAAGGCAAACAAAAACAAAAATACTTTGAATTAATGTATAATGCAAATCCTGAAAATATAAAGTCAGATATATCAAAATTAATTATATTAGCACGATATGCATCACTTGAAAATGATACAAACTACCAAGAGTTGTATAAATTCAAACAAAAATACGTTGATACAAATAAATACAAAAATTTAACAAATTCAGAATTAAAAGAATTAGATAATATTACAAATGAATTAAATAAAAAAATATTGGAAACTAAAATAAAAGAAATAGATAAAACTGAATTAGAAACAATCAAAGCAAAAGCCAAAGAACAAGGATTGACAGAAACTTGGAGTAGTAATTATGGTTGGTTCAAAGATAAAAATGAAAACCATTATTATTGGGATAAATCGCAAAATAAATTTATTAATGATATAAAAATATCGATGATATTTTTCAACGGAGAAGTTTCACTTTAAATAAAAAAGACCGGTATGTAAACCGGTCTTTTTTGTATGATATAAAATCTGAATATTAACGTTTTGAGAATTGGAAACGTTTTCTTGCTCTTTTTCTACCATATTTTTTACGTTCTTTAACTCTTGCATCTCTTGTTAAAAGACCTTCTGAACGTAAAACGTTTTTGTATTCTTCGTTAGATTTAACTAATGCTCTTGCAATACCGTGACGAATAGCACCTGATTGAGATACTACACCACCACCTATTGCTTTAACTTTAACATCATATTTATCTTGATTATCAGTTAAAACTAATGGTCTATATATCATCATCTCAACAGCTGGTCTGTTTCCGATATAAGCAGCTAATGTTTTACCATTAACGAAAATTCTGCCTTTACCTTTTACAAGTTTAACTATTGCGATAGATGTCTTTCTACGGCCAGTTGCCATAATTTCATTAGATTGTGCCATTATTTAGCCTCCTTTTCTATCACGATAGGTTTTTGTGCTGCATGTGGATGTTCAGAACCACAATAAACTTTTAATTTAGTGAATTGTTGAGCACCTAAAGTATTGTGTTGTAACATACCTTTAACTGCTTTTTCAATTAATTTTGTAGCGTCTTTTTCACGAACTTCTTTTACGCTAGCAGCTTTTAAACCACCTGGATAGCCAGTGTGATGATAATAGATTTTATCAGTTTCTTTATTACCTGAAACAACTACTTTTTCTGCATTGATAACGATTACGAAATCACCAGTATCAACATTTGGAGTGTATTCAGGTTTATTTTTACCTCTTAAAATGTTAGCAATTTTTGTTGCTAAACGACCTAATACTTCGCCTTCAGCGTCGATTAAGTACCATTTTCTTTCAACTTCTAGAGGTTTTGCTGAATATGTCTTCATGCTTTATTCTCCGTTTATTAATTATATCTTACTTCTATTAATGTCAGTCCATAAGGACTTACTGTTCGTCCAGCTTTTGAACGATTTTTTGATTCTAGAACTTCAAGCATATGCTCTGGCTCTAAATTATGACCTTCTATCTCTAAAAGGGTGCCGACTATTGTTCTTACCATATTATAAAGAAATCTATTCCCTATAATATCTATAACAATCCTATCTCCACATCGTTTACACTCAGCTTTTGATATAAAACAAATTTTGCTCGGGTTAAGCGTTCCAGAACTTTTAAAACTTGAAAAATCATGTTCCCCTAATAAATAATTTAAAGATTTTTGCATTCTTTCAATATCTATTTGATATTTTATTCTTAATAAATCACCATCAAAAGCATTCTTACATCTACGATTTATAAATTCATATCTATAATGTCTACTTTTTGCTGATTTTTGAGAATGAAATGTATCAGGAACAATTTTCAAGTCTGAAACTGATATATCAGATGGTAATATCTCATTTAAACTATAAACAAAGTTTGAAGCAACAATATCCTTATCTATATCAAAATGAACAACTTGACCTGTAGAATTAACTCCTCTATCAGTTCGTCCAGAAAAAATTGTTTTTATCGGCCGTTTATTATCTTTGGGGCAATTACTTGCCCCATATATCAAAGTACAAATTGCTTTTTCTAGTTCACCTTGTATTGTTGGCTTTATTTCTTTACCAGATTCAAATTGAATTTGACTTCCAGCATAATTTTTGCCGATATACTGAACCAGAAATGCATATCGCATTATTATACCAACTGGATTAATGCCATTTCTGTAGCATCACCACGTCTTGGTGGTAAACGATAAATTCTTGTATATCCACCTTGACGTTCTGAATACTGCTTAGAAATAATACAGAATAATTTTCTTAAAACTGTTTGAGGTGCTAATTTTTTACCTTCTTCTAGTTTATCAAATACTTCTGCTGTTTCTAAATCCATGTATTTGCCAGTTTCTTTATCAAAAATAAACTTAGCAGCTTGTCTTCTTGAGTTCAAGTCACCTTTTTTTGCTAAAGTGATAATCCCTTCTGCATATGGTCTTAAAGCTTTTGCTCTAGCCATAGTAGTTTTGATTTCACCGTGAACAAAAAGTTCAGTAGCCAATGAACGTAACAAGGCCTTTCTTTGGTCTTGAGCTTTGCTAAGCGTATGTTTTTTACATTGGTGTCTCATTTTTTTGTTTCCTTATATCTTAAATTTACTATTAATTTTCATCTCCGATTAAAACACCATTTTCATCCATTTCTGGACTTGGTGCTAAATCTAATCCGTGTTCACGCAATCTTTCAATAACTTCATCTGATGATTTTTTACCAAAATTTTTGATATTTAATAAATCATGCTCAGATTTCTTTAATAACTCTGCCATTGAATTAATACTTGCACGTTTTAAACAATTATATGCTCTAACAGATAATTCTAATTCTTCAATAGTAATTGAAGGAGCTTCCTCAGCTTCTTGTGGTTCATCTTCAATAACTGCTTCTTCAGAACTATATGCTTCAATAATTGGAGCATTTCCTGTTATTGACGCAATTTGAACAAAATGTTCTATTAGCAAATTAGCAGCTTGAGCTAATGCTGTAGAAACATCGATAGTACCATTTGACCAAATTTCTAATGTTAATTTATCAAAATCAATTGATCCACCAACACGAGTGTTTTCTACATCATATTTAACACGTTTAATTGGCATAAATGTTGCATCAATAGGTAACACATCAATAGATGTCATTTCGTTTGATACACGAGGAACATCATTTGCTACATAACCTTTTCCTGTTTCTACTGTAATATCAGCGTGGAAGCTACCACCATCTGCAATTGTACATATTAACCAATCTGGATTAACAACCTTAACACCTGCTGGTAATTGGATATCACTAGCTAAAACAGGACCTGGTTTATCTACATCAATTCTTAAATGTTGAGGTTCTTTTGATTCAGTTTTAATTGCTAAACCTTTTAAATTTAATAAAACATCAACAACATCTTCAAGAACACCTGGAATAGCAGTATATTCGTGAGTAATACCTTCTATTCTTGTAGATGTAACTGCAGTACCTTCTAAACTAGAAAGCAATACACGTCTTAGAGAATTACCTATTGTAATACCAAAACCTCTTTCTAATGGTTCAATTACAAACTTACCATATTGAGAACCATCAGAACTTGTTGCAGTGTTTACAGTTTTTATTTTTAATTCCATGTTTAAATTTCTCCTATCAATTCTATTATTTAGAATAGTACTCAATTACTAATTGTTCTTTAAAATCAGGATCTAATTCATCTCTGTTTGGAAGTCTGTCAAATGTAATTTTTAATGCATCTTTATCGACAGTAATCCAGCTTGGAGCACATGATAAATCAATCATTGCCATTACAGATTTTAAATAATCAGCACTTTTTGATTTAATTTCAATAACATCACCTGGTTTTAATTGATATGATGGAATATCTACTTTCTTACCATTGATTGTTATATGACCATGGTTTACTATTTGTCTTGTTTGTTTTCTTGTTACACCAAAACCAGCTCTATATAAAATATTGTCTGCTCTTGATTCTAACATTTGTAATAAGATTGTACCTGTAACGCCTTTTTTACGTACAGCTGCATTGTAACATTTAGCAAATTGTTTTTCACTTACTAAATATGTATGTCTGATTTTTTGTTTTTCATTTAAGTGAATTGCATATTCAGAAAGTTTTTTTCTTACAGCACCATGCTGACCTGAAGCAGTCTGTCTCATTGAAGAAGTTAACTTTCTATTTGATAAATCTTTTACTCCGTAGTTACGGAATAATTTGTTTGTAGGTCCTGTATATCTTGCCATACAGTTTATTCTCCTTTTCCTTGATGGTGAGGCACCTATGACTCTTACGAGCCCTCACCAAATTGTAACTCTATCTGTAAAGTTGTCTTGATGACAGTTATAATTATTATTAATTATACTCTACGTTTTTTAGGTGGACGGCATCCGTTGTGTGGAATAGGTGTTACGTCCTTGATTAATGTAATTTCAAGTCCTGCTGCTTGAATTGCTCTGATTGCAGTTTCACGACCTGAACCTGGACCTTTGATATAAACTTCAACTTTTTTCATACCTTGGTCTATTGATTTTTTTGCTACCAATTCTGCTGCTGATTGAGCTGCAAATGGAGTTCCTTTTCTTGCACCCTTGAAACCAGTTGCACCAGCTGTTGCCCATGCAATAGCATTACCTTGAGTGTCTGTAGAAGTTACGATTGTATTGTTAAATGTTGATTGTATATGTACAACCCCTTGCAATACATTCTTCTTTTCTTTTTTCTTTGTTTTTTGTGGTCTTGCCATTTCTATTTCCTTTATATTAATTAATTATTTTACTTCCTATTTTATAACCTATTTCTTCTTAGAAACTGGTCCTGTTTTCTTTCCACGTCTTGTTCTTGCATTTGTTTTTGTTCTTTGTCCTCTGCAAGGTAAGTTTCTCTTATGTCTCATTCCTCTATAAGAGTTAATTTCTTGTAGACGTTTAATATTCATTGTAATCTCACGACGAAGGTCACCTTCTATGTGATAATTCGATAATTCATTTCTTAATAATTTAATATCTTCATCTGTTAAATCATCTGTTCTCAAATCAGGTGAAATACCTGTTGCTTCTAAAATTTTCTTACTTCTTGTTGGTCCAATGCCAAAAATATAAGTAAGTGCTATTTCAATTCTTTTATTACGAGGTAAATCAACCCCTGCTAGTCTTGCCATTATTTTTCTCCTTTTCTGTTGTTAGATTTTTTTCTGTAGGAGGCATAAATACTTCCTCCCCACCGATATTTTAAGTCCTTCGGTTAGACCTTTAAATTAACCTTGTCTTTGTTTGTGTTTAGGATTTTCACAGATTACTGCTACTCTACCTTTTCTTCTGATAACCTTGCACTTATCGCACATTGGTTTTACTGATGATCTTGTTTTCATAATGTTTTCCTTTATATTTACCGATTTCTTATTTTAATCTGAATGTTATACGACCTTTTGTTAAATCATATGGAGTCATTTCTACTTTTACTTTGTCTCCTGGTAAAATTCTGATGAAATTTTTTCTGATTTTACCTGATATATGAGCTAGAATTTCATGCCCATTTTCCAATTCAACCCTGAACATCGCATTAGGCATTGACTCTATTATCGTACCTTCTATTTCTATTACATCTTTTGACATTTAGTCCTCTTTACTATTTATATTTCACTACACTAAATTGTGCCTTTTACAATCTTATCTGCTAAAAGTCTGAATGCAAGCAATTCCAAGCAACAAGTTAACAAATTTACATATTTTATATTAGATTGTTTTTATAATATTACAACTCTTTCACCTTTTAAATCTACATGTATAAATTAAGTAAACAGAGACTTTTCAGGCTAATCCTTAATATTCAGATTTAATTTTAATTTATTAATATTTTTATAAACAATCATTATTGTATTGTAACAAATTGTTAAATCATTTTTTCAAAAAAAGCAATTTTTTTATAATTATATACTTTATATATACATAAGAGAGAAATAGAGGAGAGCACATTATGAGTCTAGCAATTTCAGCTTCAAGGCTTGATGAACTTGATAAATTACAACTTAATGCATCAAACATGATGGGAAATGCCTCTTCTATGGGTAATATTGGAGGTATTGGGAATGTTAACTCAATATTTTCAGTTGGAAGATCAAATGCAACACAAGCAAAAGCTTTAGCAATGAGCCAAAATGGCTCAATATTTGATATTGCTAAAGCTTCTGATACTCAATCATCTGCAGCTCAAACAGGCACAACTCAAAAAGCAGGCGCAGATGCAAGTTCTATGCTAGCCACATTTAACAATTTATTTAATACTGCACAAAGTAGCTTTAATAATGTTATAAGTATGGTTAAAGATGCAATACAAGCATCTACAGCAGAAGCATCAGCACTATCAGGGCCTCAAACAAGTGGTCAAACAGTAAATCCAGAAGATAACATCCCAACAGACAATAAAGGTTCAGAAAATAAAGCTGGAAATGCTTCTGATAGCCAAAAACCTCAAGTTGGATTTGGTGAAGAAACAGTAGAAGATAAAACCAAAACAGACACTACTGATTTTGGAACAGAAACAAAAGTAGAACAACAAGAAGAACAAAAAATACCAGAAACAATTGAAGAAGTAGATCAAAAAACAATTAAAGAACAAGAAGAAAAGAAACTTGAAGAAGCTAAAAAGAAAGCTGAAGAAGAAGCTAAATTAAGAGAAATGGCACAAGCATAAAGTTTATATATTTAGCAATCTTATATATTCATTTTTCAAGAACTCCTTACCAGGATTTAAAGCTATAAAATCCCAAGGGAGTTCTTGATTTATAACAAGATCTTCTTCTGCAAATTTATCTGTATCAATATTATATTTTTTAGCTGCAGATTTATAAGCTCCGAGTTTGGCTCCTTGTTTATAAACATCAATCAAATAGTCTGATAAAGATGAATCACCTCTCGATAAAACTGCTTGATAGTAATCCCATTTCGCACTTGAAAATTTAGGTTTCATTCCTAGTTTATGCAATTCTTTTTTTAAGTAATTTTGTTTTTGTTCAAGGGATTTTACGGGTTCTTTTCCACACCATTGAAAAGGTGTATGAGGCTTTGGAACAAATGTTGAAAAAGAGAATGTAATATCAAAACCTTTATTCTTAATTTTTAAATCTTTAGCTAAACGAATAAACTCATCAATATCTTCTTGAGTCTCTGTTGGTAAACCTATCATTGAATATATTTTTATTCCCTTTAAGCCTGAATCTTTTGCAATTTTTACAGCATCAAATATTTGATTTTCAGTAAGATTTTTATTTACAACTTTTCTTAACCTTTCACTTGCTGCTTCTATTGCAATGGTTGTATGTTTTTGACCAGCTGCAGAAAGGGTTTTTATAACTTTAGGAGTGATTGCATCTGCACGTAACGAAGAAACGCTCATTTCTATTTTTTCACCATTTTGAATACGATTATAAATATAATCACAAATATCACTAAATCTTGGGTGAGCCGATATCAATGCACCTAACAAAGCAATTTTATTTGTATATTTAAGACCTAAATCAATTTTAGAAATAATTGTTTCATAGTCAACAAATCTTACAGGAAGATTTAAATATGATGCAACACAAAATCCACATCTATTATAACAACCTCTTGAAACTTCTATTATAAATGTATTAGGAAAAAAACTTTCTTCACTAATAATTGGCGTATAAACACATTCGGATAAATCATAATGACATTTATTAACTTTTTTACTTATATTAGGGACATAAATCCCTTCCTGCAAAGTTAAGATTTCTAGTAATTCATCTTTTGATTTACCCCTATTTTCACGACATAATTTTATAACTTCTAAATTACACTTGTCTCCATCACCAATAATAAGAAAATCAAAAAATTCTTTATAAGGTTCAGGATTTGCAGTAATAACTGGACCACCTGCAAATATCAATGGAAAAGCATTTTCTCTATCTTTTGATTTTAATGGGATATTATATTTATCTAAGATGGTAAATATACCTATAAAATCCATATCAAAAGAAAATGAAAAACATATTGCATCGACATCTTTAGGGTTTATTTCTGTAATTTTTGTATCTGTACAAATCCGTTCAACTTTAATATTAGGTTCTTCATCAAGTGACTTATAAAGCCACATAAAACCTAATGAAGATAATGAGAAGGAATTACAATTTGGAAACCCCATCCATACATTATAATCAGATTGTTTATTTAATTGTCGTTCATACAAATAAATTTCAGACATAAAATTTTAATTCTCATTGTTTATTGGTTTGATATATAATTCATCAAGTATAACACAAGCCGTAGCAGCTAAAGCTGGCGCAAAAATTACACCAATAACACCTAAAAATTTTGCTGTTACAAATATTGAGAAAAATACTAATAGAGGGTGAATATCAAGGAATTTACCAAAAACATATGGTCTTACAAAGTTATTTTCAACCCATTGCGCAATAAAGAATGCTAATGAAATCAAAATTAAAGATATAGGTCCCATTTGATAGCACATTACTAAGCATATTATTAAAGCAATAGCAGGACCAACAACAGGAACAATATCTAGAACTGTTGCAATTAAACCTAATAATACGGCATAATCGACTTTTAATAATAACAAGCCTATTGTAAATACAATACCTACACTCAACATTGTTACACCTTGAGCAACAATATATCCACCTATTTTATGAGAAATTGTTTCTACAATTCTATCGGCTTTTTTCTTCATTTGTTTAGGGAAAAGCATTAGAAATGTTCTTCTTATTAACTTTTTATCAACAATAAAATAATACATTATAATACATATTGCTAATACATAAATCAATGCTGACGCTATTCCTAACGTTAAATTAATAGATTGATTAACTAAATTAGTAGTAAAATCTGAAACTGGTTGAATAAAAGAAGGAATATCTATCATTTCTACAATTTTTTGCCCTAATATTTGTTTATTTAATATAAAAGTTTTAATAGCCTCAATATGAGCAGGTAAAACTTGAACAAAAGAAGTAATCTGTTTCGATGCAATTATAATTACAGGCATGAAAAATGCTACAAATATAGCAATCATACCACTTACTACAATTGAAGCGGCTAAAGGACGTTTCATTCTTTTTGCAAGCCAATCAACCAAAGGATTCAATGAACATGCCAGTACATACGATGCAAAAAACATCATAGCTACACCACTAATCATAGATATAAATTTTATAAATAATATTGCAACAATTAAGAATATTATATTTTTAACAGTTAAATAATTTTGAAATAGCATTCAATACCTCATCATTACTAGTAACAGAGGGTATCATAGCAGAAAACTTATCTCACGTAAACTCCCCTAATATAGGATTTTATTTTATATTGAGAATTAAATTAGTATAACTATCCATCGTAGATTCCTTATCCTTTATCTCAGGAAAAACTTTTTTATAAAAAGGTTTTACTTTATGGTCAGCAAACAAATCCATTGTTTTTATACCTGCCTTTTTAAAATATAAAACAAGTCCTTCAATTAGAGATTGACCTACTTTTTTAACTCTACCTAGACCAGTATTAATAGCTTTGGGGATAACCTGCAAAAAACGTAAATTTGCATTTTGTTTTTTTAATCCAACATCAGCGAAACCTAAAACTTTTCTTGGATTAATATTGTTAAAATGAGATTTTTGTCTTGTTATAAGATAAATTTTATTATTATCATCGAATTTATCATACAATATATTTGAAAATTTGGATTTTTTCCAATTTTTCTTTATATATCTAACAATTTGCTTATCAGCTTTAGAATTTGTAAGCTCTATAATACTAACATTCTTAGGCCTATTACCAACTAAAATATTTTTAGTTGTAATATATTTTGCAGAAAAATTGATATTTTGATTTCTACTTTGGACATCCATATAAGGTATAAAATTTCTAAAATTATTTTTTGCTATTTAAATTATTAAGTTTCGTTTCAATTTTTGTTAAAATAGAACTTTACAAAACCCATGCCTTTTTAATTTGATATAAAATTAAAAAATAGAAGATATGGAGGAACGTCGTGGTAGTAGAAGAAACAAGTAAAGTGTGTTTGTCCGAAAACGCTATTAAAGTTTTAGAAAAACGTTATTTAAAGAGAGATAAAGATGGTAATTGTGTAGAAACTCCTGCTGATATGTTCAGAAGAGTTGCTGATACTTTAGCTTCTGGAGATTTAAAATTTGGAAAAACTCAATCAGAAGTAAAAGAATTATCAGACAGATTTTATGAAGCAATTACAAATAGATATTTTATGCCTAACTCTCCAACATTAATGAATGCAGGACGAGAATTAGGTCAATTAGCTGCATGTTTTGTTTTACCTGTTGAAGATTCATTAGAAGGAATTTTTGAAACAGTAAAAAATACAGCATTAATACATAAATCAGGTGGTGGAACAGGTTTTTCATTCTCAAGATTAAGACCTAAAAATGATGTTGTTCGCTCTACTATGGGTGTTTCATCAGGTCCTGTATCTTTTATGGAAGTATTTAATGCTGCTACAGAAGCAGTTAAACAAGGTGGCACAAGACGTGGTGCCAATATGGGTATCTTAAGAGTAGATCACCCTGATATTTTAGAATTTATTGACTGTAAAGCAGATAATACTAAGTTAAATAACTTCAATATTTCTGTTGCTATTACAAATAAATTTATGGATGCATATCTTAAAGGTGAAGATTATGATTTAATCCATCCTAATACAAAAAAAGTTGTTGGCAGATTAAATGCTAAAAAAGTATTTGATTTAATCGTTGATGGTGCTTGGAGAAATGGAGAACCTGGTATTATATTTATTGATACTATGAACTCAGATAATCCAACACCATTAGTTGGTGAAATTGAGTCAACAAATCCTTGTGGGGAAGTTCCTTTATTACCTTTTGAAGCTTGTAACTTAGGTTCTATTAACTTAAATAGAATGGTTAAAGAAGAAAATGGAAAACAAGTTGTTGATTGGGATTTATTAGGAAAAACAACAAGAACAGCTATTAGATTCTTAGATAACGTTATTGAAATTAATAACTATCCATTACCAAAAATTTCTGAAATGGTTCAAAATAACAGAAAAATTGGTTTAGGTGTTATGGGTTGGGCTGATATGCTTATGAAGATGGGTATTTCTTATGCATCTGAAGAAGGTATTAAATTAGCTGCTCAAGTTATTGAATTCATTGATTACGAATCAAAATGCGAATCTGTAGAATTATCTAAAGAACGCGGCAGATTTAATAACTTTAAAGGAAGTATTTATGATCAAGAAAATTATTTATACAACAAATTTAAAGGAAAATCTGCAGGTATTATAACAGATGAACAATGGAAAGAATTAGATGCTCAAATTAAAGAATACGGTATCAGAAACGCGACTACAACTTGTATTGCTCCAACTGGTACAATTTCAATGATTGCATCAGCTTCAGGTGGTGTTGAACCATTATTTGGTCTTGTATTCTCAAGATTAATTATGGATGGAACTGAAATGTTAGAAGTTAATGACATTTTCAAAGATTATATGATTGCAAGAGGTCTTTATTCAGAAGATTTAATGAAAAAGATTGCAGTTGATGGTTCTGTAGCCCACGTTGATGGTATTCCAGAAGATATCAAAAAAATCTTTGTAACAGCTCATGATGTTACTCCATACTGGCATGTAAAAATGCAAGCAGCATTCCAATTACATACAGATAATGCAGTATCAAAAACTGTTAATTTTGTTGAAACAGCAACAAGAGAAGATATTGAAGAAGCATATGTTCTAGCATACAAAAATAACTTAAAAGGTATTACAGTATACAGAAACAATTCAAGATTCTTCCAACCAATGAATATTGAAAAGAAAGCTGAAGAAACAAAAGAAGAAACAGTTGTAGAAGAAACAGAAGAATATAATCCAACAGGAGAAATTAAAACAGTAACTTGTCCTGAGTGTGGAAATAAAGTAGAAATGGCAGAAGGATGTTTCATCTGTCTAAACTGTGGTTATTCAGGCTGTTCGTAAGATTAAATAAGATTAAGAGTAAAAGAGGTTGGTTTTATAACCAACCTCTTTATTTATGTAAATGCTTTGCTCCATCTTTTAACGATCCATAATAGTATGAATTAAAACCTACTTTATCCATTAAATAACAAACTTTTTCTATATCATATTCTACTCGATACAATTTAAAGTTTGCTCCATCAAATACAGCAAATGCTGATTTATTATTATTATCTCTTGGTTGACCAACTGATCCCGGATTACAATATATTTTATTATCATATTTATCTATCCGTTGATTATGAGTATGTCCGGAAACAAAAATATTTCCTTTTAATTTTTCAAAATACTCTTGATTGGGTTCTAAATACTCATCTATAGGATTTGTCCAGCCACCATGCACCATAGAAATATTATGTTCATTACGAATTATTGGAAATGTTTTCAACCAATTCTTATTGGTTTCTGTAATTATTTCTCTTTGATACTTCAAACAATCATTAACACTTTGTGAACGAGGGCAAAAACTATCTGCAACCATGTACCAATCATGGTTTCCCATAACACATTTCACATTTCGTTGACGCAATTCATCGCAACATTCATTTACTTGCGAATAATATCCAACAACATCGCCTAAGCAATAAATTTCATTAATTGACATTTTATCAATCAGTGACAAAACTTCTTTCAAAGCCTCGTAATTTCCATGAATATCAGATATTATTGCTATTGTCATATATCACATAATCCTCTATATATCTTATTACCTTACCAAATTTTAACTCTAAAACTTTAGGTTTTATCCCTTCTAAATAATAATCCACTGCAATTTTTGATTCATTATAATTAAACTTTGCTCTAATTGATGTTGATGATGATATTCTAGGGTTAACTTCAAGTAGTTTAAGCTGATTATTATCTTTTCTAAATTGAAAGTTTGTTGGACCAATTGGTTTTAAAATAGCAGCTAAATCATTCAAAATATTTGATATATTATCTAATTCTACAGTTTCTGCTATTTCTGTATAACCATCTTTTGATAATTTACGTTTTAACTGATGAAAATATAATAAATTACTATCGTTATCAAAAAAAGCTGATACTGTATATTCTTCTTCATCAGTACCTATAATTTGTTGCGCTAAATGTGTTGTTCCTATAAATGATTTATAAATATTATATTCTTCAGCATTATTTATTTTATAAATATCTTTAGAACCAAAACCTTTTCTAGGTTTTATTAAAAATGGAAGTCCTAAATTGTGACTCAAATATTCAAAATCATTCTTTAATTCAGATAAGATTGCATATTTAGTATTTTTTATTGTTTGATAAAAAAGGAATTTATCCTCACATAAATTTATTAAATCAGAATTATTTAAAAGAATTTTAACACCTGTTTTTTCTATAACACTACGATTGTTATTCCATGCATACATATCTGCTTCTATTCCCGGAATAATAATATCGATAGAATATTTTTTAATAATATCTATTAACCAATCAATATAATTTTCATCAGATGTTTTGGGAGCTAATTCAAAAATGTCAGCAAAACAATTCGCTGGAGATTGTTTATAAATTGTTGTTCCAATTAACTTATAGTTATTATAAATTCTTAATGATTTTAATATTCCATACCCGACTATTCCGGAAGCTCCTGAAACGAGAATTTTCTTATTATTCGATTGCATAATTAATTTCTTCCTCTAACTTTAGCATTTCATCTTCCGACAACAATGGATTTTGTCTATCAATAACATCTCCAGGTTCTGGATAATTTTCCATATTTTGTGGCAAAATAACCTCTATAAATCTTGGAGATGACATACTTATAAAATCTTTTATTTTTGAATAATCATTAACTGTTTTAATACAAAGATATGGTATTTCGTATGCATTTGCAATAGCTTCAAAATTAGGATTAGCATAACCATCAACAGAAGCATAAAATCTACCATTATATAACTTCTCTTGTGTTTTTCTTATCATTCCAAGACAATTATTATTCATTAATATTACATTAATAGGAAGATTATCTCTTTTTATAGTTTGCAATTCTTGAATATTCATTTGCAAACCACCATCTCCATTTACGGAAATTATTGCAACTTTTTTATCTGTAGCATAAGCTGCACCTATTGCTGCAGGTAATGAAAACCCCATAGAGGCATATCCTGCAGAATTAATAATTCGTCTATCATCATCAAGTCGGATTGCTTGAGCTACACTCATTTGATTTTGTCCTACATCTGAACATATAACGGCATTTTTAGGCAAATAATCTGAAATATATCTTATAAAATCATTTGCATTTACATTATTTGAATTTATTGCATAAGAAGGATATCGTTCTTTTAATGATGATAATACATTTAACCAATTTGAATAATTCAAATTAGCATAATCTTCTTTATTTAACTTATCCAAGAAATTTTCGGTACTAGAATATAAACTAATCGTTTCAGGAATTTTTCTACCTAACTCAACCTTATCAATATCAACTCTTATAACTTTAGTATCTGAAGATAATTGAGTTCTATACCCTCCAAGCTGTCTTTCATCTAATCGAGAACCTAAAACAATTAAACAATCACTATTTGCGACTGCTAAATTTGCATATCTATTACCATAATGCCCTATAAAACCAATAAAACATTCATGATTATGTGACAAAACATCTAAACCACATAATGAAGCGACAACAGGGATTTTTATTTTAGTTAAAAAATGCTTTAATTTTTCTCGACATACATTACTTCGCATTCCTCCACCAACTAAAATTATTGGTTTTTTAGCATTTTTTAATATCCCTTTGATTTCATTTACATTTATAAAATCATAATTATCCTCTTGAGGTTTTATAAAACTTCTCAATTCAGAAATATCAATATTCTCTCTTGCAATATTATAAGGAATATCTATTAGTACAGGACCTTTTCTTCCTTCATTTGCAATATAAAAAGCCTTTTCTAGTTCATATTTTATATCTAAAGGTTTTGTTATTCTTGTAGAATATTTAGTTATTTCAGATACCATTGATACAATATCTATTTCTTGAAAATTATTTTGTCTAATATTGCTTGTCTCTTTCATCCCTAATAAATGAACATTTCCTGTTATATATATACAAGGAATTGAATCACAATAAGAATTGGCAATTCCACCTATTAAATTTATTGCTCCTGGTCCAGATGAAGCAATTGAAATTCCAGTTTTATCAATTAAATTAGCATATGCATTTGCTGAAAAAGAAGAAGCCTGTTCATTATAATTCTGAATAAATTTTATATTTGATTTTGTTTCAATAGAATCAATCAAATCAATAATAGTACCACCTTGGTATCCAAATACTATCTTTATACTTTTATTTTGTATATATTTAGCAATATAATCAGATAATTTCATTTATATAATTTCCAACTCTGCATAACCAAAACCGTCATAGCCAAAATTATTCCCACAATACAACATAACATATTTATTATTTATTTTAGTAATATGAGGATAAGCTATCATTTCAGAATCCCAACCAGAATCTGAAACTGTTATACCTGCTTTAGAATCATCTCTTATCCAAGTATATAGATCTTTTGAATAAGCATATCCAATAGAATAGCCTCTACCCTTAGTATTTCTAAAATCTAATCCATAACGATAGCAAAAAAACATATGATATATGTTATCAATTTTCATAATTGCAGCACTAGTTTGACTTTCATATTCTACTTTTGGCTTAATTATTGGTGTTGGATCTCGTTGCCAATCTATTCCATTATCAGAAGTAGCATGAACAAGTAAATATTGTGATTCCATTTTTCCATCACCTTGAAGCCATTTTTGTCCTGATAAATAAAACATATGCCACTCATTATTTGAAAATTTATATACTTGTGGACAGGCATGCAAATATGGTTCGGACATTGTTGGACCAATAATTGGACCTTTTCCTTCTTTA
Organism: Candidatus Gastranaerophilales bacterium; assembly: GCA_944324375.1. GTDB lineage: Bacteria > Cyanobacteriota > Vampirovibrionia > Gastranaerophilales > Gastranaerophilaceae > UMGS1585. The sequence goes on from CALUWB010000007.1 coordinate 24,166, forward strand.
ATAAAATAATTAGTATCATTACCTTTGGCCAAACCAATTTCCCAAGAATATGGTGTACTTACTTGACGATTCCAACCACAATAATAAAGATAATATTCATTATCATTAACTTTTATTATACTATTTGGCATGGATCCAAATTCATCAAACTCCCCAATATTTCCTAACTCCATTATAGGTTTATTGGCAATCCTTAGTATTTTTTTAAGATTATTTTTATCCAAATCAACCCAACCTCCATAGGATCGAGACATATTGTCCTGATACTTTTCTCTTGTTGAAAAAAATACTCTAATATAATCACCTAAATCTAAAGTAAAAGGACATTGTGCATGACTATACATCCAATCAGAATAGTGATTTGGAGAAAAAATTAAACCTTTTTTATGCCATTTAAACATTATATTACCTCTTGATTATTATTTTACTATAAATTAATAATCTACTCATTTGAATATTTTTTATTTAATTTAAAATATACTGCAATAAATAATTTTTAATCATACTTATATCATTAAACATTAAAATATCTATAATTGACAAATTTGAGATAAAAAAATTGTTAAATTGCTTATAATTAAAATCTAATGTTTTTATAAAATTTAATTTAATATTATTTTGTTTAAATTGTAATTCAGAATATAAATTTTTACCTCCAATTGCATTTATATAACGAGAAGCATTTAACTGCTTATTAATTTCTATAATTCTATCCGAACCTTTCAATGTATTATTTTTATTAATTTCTGATGATATTAAAATTTCTGTATTAATATCTAAATATAAATTAATTTTATCAATTGAATATTTTATATAACCTGTTAAATCATTATTATTATTAAAAATTATATCTTCTAAAAGTGGATAAACATAAGAAAAATAAGGAGCTTTTTTGTATGCAATAATTATTGTTTTTAGAAAATTCTCTTTATCTTTATTATTAAATTTCAATTTTGTATCCTTAATTAATTTATTTTGAGATATTTTTTCTATAGGAATTGTAAATAAATGAGATTTCCCGTTTATTAAAATATAATTTCTATTAATGTAGCCTTTTTTAATAAAACTAACATCATCTAATAAAACAAAAGTATCTACAGCATTAATAAGCTGCCAATAACCTATATATGGAAAAAAATATGGTTGCATTATACCTATTATTTTATCTTCCATTTTACACCTTCGCGTATATTACTGTTTCTGTGCGATTAATTGTATAATGATCAATATACAATTTGTATTCTGGTAATATTGATTTTATTAATTGTGGTAAAACTATCAAATCATCTTTTTTATGATATGCACATATTGCCAATTTAGGCTTGAACGTCCTTATTGTATTAATTGCACCTTTTAATGCTAATTCTTCTGAACCTTCTATATCCATTTTTATGAAATTAATTCGTTCTATATTATTCTGTTTTACAAAATCATCAATTGTAATTGTTGTTGTTATATTACTTTTTTCTGAATTATTTATAAAATTAGTAGCTGGACCATCTGAAGTAAATGAAATTTTTTCTCCAGTCTTATCTGAAACGGCATTGTTATATAAATGAATTTTATCTTTATAGTGTTGATTTAATTCTACATTTTTATTGAAAATATCAATATTTTCAGAAACAAATTCGAATGAGTAAACATGCCCACCTTTTGTTTTAGATGCAAAATATAATGCTGTATCACCATAACAAGCTCCACAATCCAATACATTATCATTTATTTCAGGTTTTACTATATCTAAATACCTATATTGTTCTATATTAAAATTGGTTGAAATTCCTAATGGACAATACCATAACTTTACATCATAACCCATTTTAGACAAATCGTATTTCTTTAAATGCATTCTGTCATTCCAAATTATTATCTCATCAGTGTTATCCATTACCATATCTTCTATTTTATCAATATGGATATAATGTTTAGAATAATATATTGGAAATCTTAAAATTGGTGAGCCACTAATCCTATATAATGCTACTTTTAGAAACATTTCTTTTGAATAATCATCTTCAAACATATTATATGATTTAATTAAATTTCCTAAATCATAATATTTCTTAAATTTATTTTTTATACGAAATGTTCTTATTAACTTCTTTATTATAGATGTTTCTACTTTAACTTTTTGTGTATAATCTGGCAAAATATCACTTGTTTTATCTGGATAATAGTAACAAACCGATTCACTAATTAAACCATCTAATCTATTAAAAAATTCAACATATTCCTTTTTCATTTATTACTTTCAATCCTATTCTACTATTTGACATATTTTATCTAATAATTCAATACTCAAATCTCCATAATAAGGTAAACATAATACTCTATTTTTTATATCGTTTACCACATCTAAACTTGTTCTAACAATTGATGTATCATCTCGATAACATTCATAATCAGAACAAGCTGGATAAAAATATTTTCGGACTAAAATATTATTACCTCTAAATCTATCATATAATTCGTCTCTTGATATTGGATAATCATCCTCTATTACAATTGGATAATATTGATATGAATTGGTAACGTTATCTGGCATTTTAGGTACTCGTATACCTTGAATTTTAGATAATCTATCATCATAATATTCTTTAACCTTTTTTCTTTTATTTTGTTCTTCTTTATAAATTTGTAAATTTAATAATCCCATAGCAGCTGAAAATTCATTCATTTTACCATTTATACCAACTTCTTCAACTACTTCTTCATTCTTTATTCCAAAATTTCTAAGATTATATATTTTTTTTTCTAGTTTGTCATCATTATACGTTAAACAACCACCTTCTATGGTATTAAACAATTTTGTTGCGTGAAATGAGAACATTGATATATCACCATAATTCCCAATCCCAACTCCATCAATCTCTGTTGAAAAACAGTGTGCTGAATCATAAATTACTTTTAAATTATATTTTTTAGCAATTTCATCTATTTTCTTCACATTACAAGGAAATCCATATACATGAACCCCTAAAATTGCAGAAGTATTAGTTGTTATCAATTCTTCTATCTTGTCTGCATCTATTGTCATTGTATTAGGTTCAATATCACAAAATACTGGTTTTAAACAATTCCAAACTATTGAATGTGGAGTCGCTGCAAATGTAAAAGGTGTTGTTATAACTTCACTACCCACTGGCAAATTCATAGCTTTTAATGCAACTAATAATGCCGTAGTACCATTATTAAACAAAGAACAATGAGAAACCTTTAACTCGTCTTTTAATATATGCTCTAAAAGATTATGCTTTTCTCCCATATTAGTAATCCATTGAGTTTCATAAATCTCTTTTGATACATTTATGAAATCATCAAAATCTGGTAATAATGGCCTTGTCAAATACACTTTATTCAATATTCTCTAATCCTTATCTATAAATACTTTAGCCCATTCTTCTAACCGATGTTTTGAATTATTATCACAATATTTTAATGCTGCATTAATATTTTTATCTCTTAAATCTGATGAATATTCTATAAATTCACCCATACTCATACCTTTTATTTTTAATGAATCAAAAACTCTTAACCCAAATTTTTCAACATATTCAAGAGATGTTGTATTATATGGTAAAAAAACTTTTGCTCCTAAGGCTAAGTCAAATATTGCATTACCTACACCCTGTTGTCTATTTTGACATAATATTAATATATCATTTTTACTTAGAAAATTCGCATAATCTTCTAATGATATTAACTTATCTATATATTTAAATTTCTCTCCAAAAATTTCTTTTCCTTTTCTTATTATTTCATTTTTATACTGCATTTTTCCATAAGACAATACTGTTCTAACAATAATATTTTTATCACTATATTTTGATAATATATCTAGCATTTCTAATGTTGATTCATCACAAGAATTATTTATTTGAACAACAATATTATCGGTATTTATATGTGAAATATTTTCTAATAAAGTTTTATCCATTAATGCAGGATATGAAGAATTATACAAAATAGAATTTGAATTATACTTTTCCTTTGCAATTTTTTCATCTCCTGTTATTAAAGAAATATAACCCTTGAAATTTTTTCTCACAAAATCATTCTTTTCATCTCTTGGAGCATTATATAAATCTCCTCCCCATATTGTCCAATATGATTTTTTCAACAATTCTGGTTCTCTATATAACCTATCGACAACTCCTGGCATAAATAAGGAATGAAAGATTATTTTATCAATATTATCCTCAAACAATCCTTTTATATCCTTAAAATAAACATATTCATATACATTTCTTCCTTTAGGAAATAATGTTGGAGGTTTATTTTTACAAGCTCTATAACATAAAAACATATGTTCATCATTATTAAAATTTTTATTAAAAAAATCGACAAGAGGTTTATTAAACTTATCATTTACCATTATATGAATATATTTATATTTTCTTATATCACGGTTTATTCGCGATGTAAGAATTTTACTTTTTAACCGTAAATAATAAACCTTTATTTTGTTTAACATTACTCCCTCTTTCAATATATTCATAATAGCATAATTTGATAAAAAAAACATATTTCTAGTCTTTTCTAACTTTTATTATTTACTTTAATATCCATAAATGATATCATATTTAAGATATATTCGGTTATTTGAGGGAAAATGATGGACGATTTAAAACAATTTCTTAACGGTAATATGATGTCTTATCAACTTGATGAATTAAAAGATAAGATTCAAGACAAGAAAGTTATCATTTATGGTGCTGGCTTACTATTTCAAACAATTGTAGAAAATTACGATTTGTCAGATTTAGATATTATCGGAATTTGTGATAAAAAATTTTCATTAGATGACGAAAAAAAAGATTTTTTAGGTTATAACATTATTCCATTTTTTAAACTACCTGAATATCAAGCAGAATATATTATTGTAGCTATAAGAAATTATTATCCGGTAATTACAGAACTTAAACATATTATAAAAGATATTAATATCATACCTTTTGTTAATTTTGATTATAAATCTAACCCTAATAAAAACATTAGTAAATTTATGAAAAATATATTTTCTATTAATAAAACAAGATATTCTAAAGAATTCAAAATTTTAGGACTTAATTTAAAATTTGAAGATAAATACAAAAAACTATTCGAAAGTTATAAAAATCTTGAATCTAAAGTAAACTATAACCAACAACTCTTAAATAAAATCAATATGGTTATTTCTAACGAACTCAATACTGTAAAACTTGAAGAAGAAATTAACAACTTATCTGAATTAGGAATTAATCAGACTAAAAGAACCCCACAATTAATCGTTTCACTTACATCATATCCTGAAAGAATGTACGATATTCATTATTGCCTTTATTCTCTTTTAACGCAAAGTATTAAACCTGACCAATTAATTTTATGGTTAGCAGAAGAAGAATTCCCTAACAAAGAAAAAGATATTCCTAAAAAAGTTTTAAATTTACAAAAATTTGGATTAACAATAAAATGGTGCAACAATATTAAATCATATAAAAAACTTATACCAACTTTAAAAGAATACCCTAATGATATTATTGTAACAGCTGATGATGACATCTTTTATCAAAGAAATTGGTTAGAAAAATTATACAATGCATATTTAGAAGACAACCAATATATCTATTGTCATAATGCTCATAAAATAACATTTGAAGGGGAAAATATAAAATCTTATACTCATTGGAAAAAATCAATCAATGATAATACTGCTGATTTTATCAATATTGCTATTGGTTGTGGGGGAATCTTATACCCTCCTAATAGCTTAAATAAAGATATTTTTAACCAAGAATTATTCATGTGGTTAGCCCCAAATGCTGATGATATGTGGTTCTGGGCAATGGCTGTACTTAATAATACAAAAATTAAAATAATTAAAGCACCTATTAATCAAGTATTATATACAAATCCTAGAAGGGAACTTGGATTATCCACTGAACATACACTATACCAAATAAATCTTAAAGGTGGAAACGATTTACAATTAAAAAACATTCTTGAACAATATCCTGAAATCAAAGATAAATTGAGAGATTATCATTATGTATTTGAATGTTATAACGATGATATTTATAATTATGTCCTATTTCTTGACCATAAATTTGCATATGATTATGTTACAAAACAAATTAAAGGAAATTCATCTATTCTTGAAATAGGTTGTGGTGATGGATATGGAACATCTTTCCTTGCAAAACATTTTAAACAAGTAGAAGCAATAGACATTTCTAAAGAAGCCATACAAAAAGCAAAGGCTATATATAAATTAGATAACTGTAATTTTAGTGTAAGTACAGGAGAAAAATTAAATTTCCCTGATAATTCATTTGATGCAATAGTGTCTTTCCATGTTATTGAACACGTAAAAAATGTTAGAAAATATTTAAAAGAAATAAAAAGAGTTTTAAAACCGGATGGGAAATTTATATTAACAACACCATCTAGAACTCATAGACTTGCACCAAAACAAAAACCTTGGAACGAGGAACATTTAAGAGAATATGACTCTGAAACATTGAAAAAAGAAATTAATAAAGTATTTAATAATTATAAAATATTCTCTATTACTGCAAAACAAGAAATTAAAGATATTGAATTTGATAGAGTTATAGATAAACGAGCTGATTATAACGGTATTAGAAAAAATATCAATACTAATATTGATTATAAAAAAGAGTTTTCTATAAATGATTTTTATGTTTCTGAAGAAGATCCTGATTCTGGATTAGATTTAATGGTTACGAATATTAATTTTGATTCCAAAGAATATTGGGAAAATAGATACAAATATCAAGGAAATTCAGGAGCTGGAAGTTATGGAAAGTTAGCTGAATTTAAAGCTGAAGTCATTAATGAATTTATAAATGAAAATAATATAAATAATGTGATTGAATTTGGTTGTGGAGATGGTAATCAACTAAATTTATTCAATATAAAAAATTATCTAGGGTTTGACGTCTCTGATACTATTATTAAACTTTGTCAAGATAAATTCTTTGATAATCCTAATTACAAATTTAAAAATATGTCAGAATATAGAGGTGAAAAAGCAGAACTTACACTATCCCTTGATGTTATATATCATTTAATAGAAGATAGTGTTTTCAATGATTACATGAATAAACTTTTCTATGCTTCTAATAAATATGTTATCATTTATGCTTCTAATAAAAATGAAGAACATTATATTCATGTTAAACATAGAAAATTTACGGACTGGATTGAAAAAAATAAAAAAGAATGGAAATTAATTAAACACATTCCTAATAAATACCCATACGATATTAACAAAATTGGAGAATCTTCTTTTGCTGATTTCTATATTTTTGCTAAATCATAAATATTAGGTAAAAGTTCTACCTCTGGATAATTATTTGCTAAATATTCTTGTAATTCAGGGTATATATCTTCATAATTGTTTTTTATAGTTAAAAGAATACTCTCAGGAGATAAATCAGCTAAAGCAGAAGGAGAGTATACCTTATAACCTTCTATATAATCTCCCCAAATAGAAGAATTATTATCAATAATTCCAATTACATTATCTAACTTTTCTTGACCTTTTAAAAGGTTTTGTAAATATAAACTTGCACCCCAAAATACTATTCGCTTATTAGATATATATTTTTTTAAATAATCATATGTAATATAATCAGTTCTAAAAGCTGAAGAAAACATCTTATATTCATTTGGTAATAATTCTTTTATATCATGTACAAATTTTTCATATTGCTCATTATTCAATCTTGGAACAAGTGCTTGAACATGAGCACGGAATATTTTTATCAAAGGAAGTTTTAATTCTTTATATACACCATAAAAATTTAACAAATCTCTTGTTTGCATATAACATTTAATAATATTTATTACATACTTAGAATAAGTAGAAGTTATACTACCTTTTCTATGTTTGCGATAATTTATATATACCTTATCAAGATATACAATTCGTCTTGCTAATATTCTTATTGCATAAGCAAAACTTGTATCATTAAAACATTCTATGCTTTGAAATTCTAAATTGTTTTCTACTATAAGCTCTCTTAAATATAGTTTATTCCAAGGAGCTGGTGATAACATTTTAAAAATATCCTTTGGATAATCCTTCCAATTAAAAGGTTTATCTATTGGAGTATTGGAATAAACAAATGGCACACTTTTTAAGTCAATATCACCATTTTCATAATATCGGTCAGCATTACATACTACGATATCAGCATGATGTCTTTCTGCTGCATCATACATTTCTTGAAACATATTGGGCTTAAAATAATCATCAGAATCTAAAAAATAGATATATTTACCACTTGACTTACTTAAACCTAAATTTCTTGCAGCACCTGCATTTTGATGAGCTTGCTGGAGGACAATAAATCTATTATCATTTAACTCATATTCTTTTAAAATCTCATAGGAATTATCTGTTGAACCATCATCTACACATATTATTTCTATATCTTGAAAAGTTTGATTAATAATACTATCTAATGTATTTCTTAATACATCACCGACATTATAAACTGGTACAACTACTGATATCATTATTATTTATATTCCTCCTATGATAAAGCAAATATATTTGGCAATAATTCTATATTTGAATGATTTTGAGAAAACAATTTTATTAAATCTTTATAAATATCCTCATTATTAGACAGAACTGTTAATAATACAGCATCTGGGTTTAATTCTTTTATCTTATCTGGAGAATAAACAGTATAATTCCCTACCTGCTTTCCCCATAAACTTTGGTTTCTATCTACTATACCTATTATATTAGGATTTTTTTCTTTTTCTGACTCTAATACTCCTCTTATAAAAACACTTGCTCCCCATAATAGTGTTTTTTTATCTCCTATTATATTTTGCAGATATTCTGGAGTTATATATGTTTTTTGAAACACTGGTTTAAATTCATCCCATTCATCCGGCATAATATTCTTACAATCTTGTAATAATTTTAAATATTGTTCATTATTACATAAACTTATTCCTGAACGAATATGATTTTTAAAACCATTTATAAAACCTTCTTTATAATACAAATAAAGTCCTTTATCCTCCAAAAAATTTTTTACAAAAGCAGCTGCTTTCAATATGTTTTCACAACTATTTGCACGAACTTTTGCAATACTACCTTCTCGATTAAATCTATAATTAATTAATTCATCTTTTATTACAATTATTCGCTTTGCACAAATTCTTGAAATATGACCAAATCCTACATCATTACTTGATGATAAGTTTTGAAATTTTAAACCGTTTTCTAAAATTAAACTTTTTTTATATAACTTATTCCAAGGAACAACACAAAACAATCCAAATATATCTTCTGCATAATCATCTGGAGAAAAAACTTTATCAAATACAATTTTATCAAGATTAATTGGCCATAATGGATTTCCTGATTCTATAATATTTTTATTTTCATCAACTTTTCTTGCAGAACATACAACCATATCTGCATCATTTTCTTTTGCTGTTGAATATAACTTTTCTAACATATTAGGTTCAAAATAATCATCTGAATCTAAAAACTGAATATAATCACCTTTTGCAACTTCTATCCCTCTATTTCTTGCAGCACCAGCGCCTTTATTATCTTGTTGTATTATAATAAATCGTTCATCTTTATTTTTGTATTCTTCTAATATTTTATAAGATTCATCAGTTGAACCATCATCAACGCATATCAGCTCAAAATCTTGATATGTTTGATTCAATAAACTATCTATACACTCTCTTAAATATTTTTCTACATTATATACTGGTATAATAATTGATATCATTTAAAATCTTTTAAAATAAGAAATACTTATTCTCCTCTAATATTAAAATATCATAACATAGAATCATATCTTTTAAAATATATAAATTAACTCCACTTAATTCCTACTATTGCCTTAAATTTATTTACAAAATCGTCAAAACTTATATTTGTTTTATAATTCGTCCTTTTATTCAATATTTTTACTGTTTGTGTTTTTTGATTTACAGATACAATTGGTAATGTATGCCAGCTTGAAATACCCTTTACTTTTTTATTCCCTGTAACTGCAACAAAACTATAATCCTTAGGATCTTTTGTACCTAAATCATTTAGTAAATCCAAAACTTTATCCTTATGCTTCTTTAATGATAAACTTGTAACCTCTTCTCCGTAAGATATCGGTGTTTTACCTGTAAACCACTTAAATGCATTAGACGGTTTATTATATTCACAAGCTCTATTTACAATAATCGGAAACATATATAGCCTTGATAAAAAAGGCTTCATTGATGGATGTTTTTTTACCAATTTTCGAACTGCAATATTTACACCTAAACTTAATCTTGCTTTTGCAGTTTCAAAACTTAAACCTCCTCGTGATATATCATAATAATCATTAAACAAATCAGAATGACCACTAAAATAATCTATTTTAGTAGATTTATATATTTCTTCCTTTCCTTTTACATTTAATTTAAATTTATATGCAGGTAAAATATTTTCCCCTTTTTGAATTTTAATCCTATTTTTTAATAAATCTCTTCCTTTTTCAGATGCCAATAAAGCATAACGGGTAGCTTCATCAAAACAATTTGCAATGATTTGGGGCTCTGTCATTGCTTTATTCAATTCTACATCTGTTAACGAACGCCACTTTATATTTTTTACATCTGAAGATAAATATGGATAAATTTTTCGTAGGATAGAAAGTTTCATATTCATCTAAAATATGAAAATAAAAAAATTTGCTTAAGGAACTGGATCGTAACCACCCTCATTTAATGGATGGCAACGACATATACGTTTTATCCCTAACCAACCACCTTTTAGTATTCCATATTTTATTATTGCTTGCTTCATATATTCAGAACAAGTTGGATAAAAACGACATCTTGATGGAGTTAATGATGAAACTTTCTGATAAATTTTTATTAACCCTAATATTATTTTTTTTATCATTTATTATGCAGCACCTTCTCCAATTGTATCAACTGCTTCAACCTTAATATCTGTAATTAATTCAGAATAAGAAATTACAACAATTGTTGGAATATGGCGTTCTAATAATTGAAACAATGGCAATCTAATTCTTGGAGAACATAAAATTACAGGCTGTTTACCAATATTTTGATGAGCACGCATTAATGTCATAGCTGTAGATTCAATCAAATCTTGAACTTGCATTGGATTTAATAAGAACATTGTACCTAACTCTGTTCTTTGACAACTATCATCAAGTATCTTTTCCCATTCAGGAGATAAAGTTAATGCATATAATACATTATCATCTTGAACATTAGTTAAACAAATTTGACGCCCTAATGCAGCTCTCAAACGTTCTGACAAAATATCTGGTTCTTTTGAAAATCTTGCATAATCACAAAGTCGTTCAAATACAAATATAATATCTTTGATAGAAACTTTTTCCCTAATTAAATTAACAAATATTTTTCTTAAATCAGATGTAGAAATAATTGCAGGAACTAAATCGTTAACTAATGTAGGGTCTTGAGATCTAACAAGTTCCATAAGTTTAAGAACGTCTGTTTTTGTCATAACTTCATCTACATGCTTACGAACACATTCTTGTAAGTGAGTAACAAGAACATCTGTTGCATCAACTGCAGTAACATTACTTGCAGATTGTGCATCTTCAGAATTAACCCAATAAGCCTGTGTTTGATATGTAGGATCAACTGCAATAATCGCATCATCTGGAACAGACTTTTTAACTGCATCCCACTGATCTGCAATTACCATATATTTACCTGGATATACATAACCTGTTGCAACAGTATTTCCACGAATAGAAATCATGTATTCATTAGCTTCTAATGCCGATGAATCCATAATACGAATATTTGGTAAAATGTAACCTAATTCATCTGTTACACGTTGACGCAATGCAGCAATCTTAGCAAGCAATTGACCTTCTTGATCAGGGTCTGCAATTACAAGCAAACCTGCACCAACTTGCAAACTCAATACATCAACACCCAATCTCTCATACATCTTATTAGGGTTAACTAAATCTTGCATATTTTGACGAACATTTTCTAATTGACCTAATTGAGACTGAACATCAGCATTAATAAGAACAGAGAACCCTGCAACAGCCAAACCTATTGAAAATAATAAAAACGGTATAAATGGCAAACCCGTAATTGGACAAGTAACAGCAATTAAGAATAAAAATACAGATGCAAAAAATAATGAATATGGTTTATTCATTATTTGTTCAGTCAAATCTGCACCTAATGATGCACTTGCAGCTGAAGCTCGAGTCATAACGATACCTGCTGCTATTGACATTAATAATGATGGAACCTGCGATGCCAAACCATCACCGATTGTTAAAATTGTATATTTAGAAACAGCATCTGCAGCTGGCATCTGATTCATTAAACAACCAATTAATAAGCCACCAACAATGTTAATGATAACGATAATGATACCAGCCATGGTATCCCCTTTTACGAACTTCATCGCACCATCCATTGAACCGAATAAACTTGACTCTCTTTGCAAGTCTTCACGACGCTTAACTGCTTCTTCTGGAGATATCAAACCTGCATTAAAATCGGCATCAATCGTCATCTGTTTACCTGGCATTGCATCTAATGCAAATCTGGCAGATACTTCAGCAATACGTTCAGCACCTTTGGTAATTACCATGAACTGTACAACAGTAATAATCAAGAAAATTACACCACCTACAACCATATTACCACCAGTTACGAATGTTCCAAATGCGTGAATTACTTCTCCTGCTTCACCCTTTGCTAAAATCAAACGAGTTGATGCGATAGATAACACTAAACGAAACATTGTTCCTAACAAAATTATTGATGGAAAGGCTGCTAATTCTAATGGTTTTTGAACATACAATGAAATCATTAAAAGAACTATTCCTAATGTTATGTTCAAACTAATTGAAAAATTGATAACCCAAGTTGGCATTTCTACCAACAAAATTAATATCAAAGTTAGTACGAAAAATGCAAGGAATATTTCACTTATTGGTTTATGTTCTGCTTCTGCTGACATTAAGCACTCCTCAATGCACTTTGTACAATATCTAATTGAGCTTCTAGACTTGCATCTACTATACCATTATTTGTTTGAACAATACAACTACCTTCAGATATAGAATCATCTGCAACTATATTAATTTTAGCTTCAACTCCAAGTAATACTAACTTTTCAGGTAAATTATCTTTTACATATTGAGCCTGAACTGTATTAACTTTAATTACTACTTTAGGTTCATTTTTAGGTATATTTTTAAATATATCCATTACTGTATCTATTATAATTTGAGGATCTGTTTGAACCTCATGTTTAATTATTTTTTTTGCAATTTCTAAACTTATTTCTATTATATCAGGAGCAATTGCATCAAATACTCTTTTATCTGCCCCCATAAAAATTGTTAAAGCATTTTTCAATTTTTCAACATCACTTTTTGCTTGTTCTAAACCCAAATTATAACCTTCTTGATACGCAGCTTCTTTAATCTGAGTAGCTTCTTCTTGAGCTCTTGATATCAAATTTCTATCATCTATTCTACGATAACCACGTCTTCTATTACCTGTTCTTCGTTCTTCTCTTTGTGTAAAATCAATATTATCAATATCAAAAATCTCAGCTTCAGACCCTTCATCTTCTTCTGGTTTTGTTTCTTCAGCATTAGATTCTTCTAAAGCTCTTCTTGCTGCTTCTTCTTCTAAACGCTGCTGTTCCTCTCTTGCTGCTATTTTTTTTTGAAAATTTTTCTTTTTTATTATCATAATATTTTATTCTTCTACACTATCTTTTACATATTGGACTACTATCTGAGCAACCTTAGTTGGTATAGGATAATAATCTCCCTCATATGCTTTTGAAATAAAACGCTTTAAAAATGGACGTTCTGACTTAAAGAGTTTTTCTATATTTTCCATTGGATATTTGTCAAATAGCTTATTTAATTGTCTTAAGATTGATTCTTGACTCGGAGTTTTACGTTTTGGTAAAAAGTCTTTGATATTTTCTAAACATTTTAACGTATAATTTATATCTAAACCAGCTTCTAGATTCTCTACTTTCATATAGTTACGAATAGTTTCAACATCTTGAGGGGAAAATTTTTCTAATATTGCTTCTACTCTATCCTCTGGCAAAATCTTTAATACTAATGCTACGGACATTAACTTTAATGATCTATCCATTGGACTTGCTGGTAATGATGGAGAAATCGGTTGTGAAACAGGCAAATCAGCACTTGCTTGAACATTCTGGTTAGCTTGAGCTTCTTCCATTGCTGCTTTTTGTTCAGCCTCAGCTTGTGCTGCTTGAGCTGCCATATCATCTATATTTGATTGACTCATTGCCTTTTGAGATATTTCGGATGAAATAACTCCTCTTTTTTCTAAGCTATCAATCGCTTCTTTAAAACTTTTATTTACATGATGTTCTATTAACTGTAATATTTGATCTTGAGGGATATTTTTCTTTATTGCTTGTTTTGCAACTTCAAATATAGTAAATGCAATCTTCTGCATTATACCATCCCAATGCTCTGGCATGATTCCTGAATGAACCAAATCAATTGATTTATGAAATGCCCATTCTGCAATAATTTGAGTTACAAATATTGCTTGCTCTGCATTAAACCCTAATGCCTCATCATTTGCAATAGCTTCACCTGCTAAAAGAGTAAAATTTGACAAAGTTTTAACGACATAATTTTTTTGCATATCGTTAAAATCTTTTGGAATTAATTCACCAGCTTGTGATGACATTAATTGCGCAAACTCTTTATAATCAAATCCTTCTATTGCCATTTTACCTTTTCCCTTATCTATCAAGATGAGAGGAATAAATTCCTCTCATAATAAACTTAACCTTGTTCAATCCAACTCTTGATTTTTTCACCAGCGATATCTTCATCAGCAATTTCAAAATCATTCTTGATTTCTGCTAATGCATTTTTCAAAGGAGTATAATCTATAGGCATCCTTGCTTGCTGAATTTGAAGCATTGTTTGTTCTCTTTGATCAATCAACCCTTGTTGTAATTGTTGTTGCTGTTGAACAAGTGCATCTGCTTTTTGACTTACATCTCTTAATTGTTGTTCTTGAGCAACTGTTTTTTCTCTTAATACTTCCATTTCGCTTTCTTGTTTTTCTCTCATTTTCTTTAGTCTATGAGTCACTGCTCTATGACCTAAGAATAAACTAGCTGCAACCATTGCTATTGCTAACCACCATGGATTACCAGTTTCATCTGGTTTTGGAAGTTTTTCTGGATTATCAGATGCCAAATATGGATCATTTGAATCATTAAATGCTATAGATACATTTTCAGGATTTGCCTTTGGACTTGCAGCATGTGCAATTAACTCTTTTAAGTCATCAATTGTTATATCTGGTGGTAATGCAGCTTTATCCATTGTTACTGCAATTGAAATATCTTCTATTACTCCAGGATTCATATATTCATTTGTTTGAATTTTTGATACACCATATTGTGTTTCTTTTGCTGTTCTGGAATAATTTCTATTTTGGCTTGAATCACCACCACCACCTGGTAAACCATTTGGTAAATATACACTTACTGCATTTGTATTTTTGTTTCTGTCACTTGTTTGATCTCCCAAACCTTCTGAGAATGTTTGTTCTGTTATTGATGCCTTCTGATTAGGATCATACCAAGTTGTAAACTTCTCTGTTGGGGATTGTTTTAAGAATGTACTTACTGTTGCTGTATAGTTTCCTTTACCTACCAATCTATCTAATTGAGTATTTACTTTTTGCAACATATATTTATCTTTTTCATGAAGTTTTTCTTCATCTTGAGATGTTGCATCCAAAATATTGTTATATACATTACCATTAGTGTCTGTTATTGATAAATTCTCTGGGGTAAGACCTGATACAGAACCAACTAATAAATTTGTGATTGCTTTTACTTTAAAATTATCAAGTTTTTCTCCTGATGGCATATCAAGTTGAACTGTTGCTGTAATAGGTTTTTGATTTTGTGCAAACATTGTTTGTTCTGGAATTGACACAAAAACTGATGCATTCTGTATTGGAGGGATTTTTCTTATTAATCTCGCTAATTCTCCATCAATTGCTCGAATTAAACGAATTCGTTTATCTTCTTTAGTAGAAGTAAAATCTCCCTTATCAAACATCTCTAACCCAACATTTTGATCCATTAAACCACTTTTTACAATTGCTAATAATGCTCTATCACGTTGAGTCTGTGTATAGTCCTTTAAAAATATTGTTGATTTTGTACCATCTAATTTTCTATTTGCTGTAATACCTTCTCTTGCTAATAATGCTTGTATCTCTATTGCTTTACCTAGATTGTCAGTTGTTAATAAATCAAGAGGATCTTTTATTACCTTTTCTTGAACAACTTTACCACCTGCTCCTCTATTGGAACCAGATACAATCGCAACAGTTACTATCAAAGCAACAAGAACTACTGCAACTACTGCTGCTCCTATTAAGAAATTTTTATTTTGTAATAACTGTTTAAAATCCATATCGATAGCACCCTAACGCAAATTTTATTAGTTTTATACACACTACTATGTCACTATACTATACTATACTTGAAGTTGCATAATTTTATCATATGTTTGGATGATTTTACCAGTAAATTGTGTTGCAACATTCACATTAATTTCTGCTTTTGCCATTGCAGTCATAACATCGTGGATATCAACATCATCATTACCCATCATAACATCTTTTAACATTCCATCTGGAGCATTCAAGTCATCATTAAATTTTTCTACTAAACCTGACATTACAGATTGAAAATCTGCTGTCTCTGGAGTTTCAACACGACTCATTCTTGCTCCTGGTAAGCCTCCAAACCAAGGATCCATTTTTGTATGTTGGATTCGAGCTTGTAAATCATACCTCGGATAAAATCCATGTCCATTTGATAACATACTTATACCTCACTCTTTTAGTTAAACTCGTTTACACTTTTGTTTATAGTAATCGGATAAAATTCTGATAAAATTAATTAAATACATAACAAATCCTTCATTTGTGTTAGTTAAAACTCTAGTTTGACCATATTTGTTTTAAGGATTTGATTTAAAAAGTCAACAAAAAAGTAAGGCTATGACATGATTTCAGCCTATTTTGTAATATTTCTTAATAATTCGTAAGTCTTAAATTTCAAGTATTTTTAGATAAATACAACAATTTAATTATTAATTTTTTATTTGCCCTTACTATTTACACCCTAGTCAACAGAGAAAATATCTCTAATATCATCCATCGTTAGGGATTTCGTAATATTTCTATCTACAGAAATTACGCTATCAACAAGGTCACGTTTTCTTGTTTTAAGCTTTTGAATTTTTTCTTCAACTGTATTCTTAGTAATAATTCTATATACAAATACTTTCTTAGTTTGACCAATACGATAAGCTCTGTCTGTTGCCTGATCTTCAACAGCAGGGTTCCACCAAGGGTCATAGTGGATAACATAATCTGCACCTGTTAAATTCAAACCTGTTCCACCAGCTTTTAAACTGATTAAGAATACTTTTACATTTGGATTATTATTGAAGTTTTCAACTGCTTTTTGTCTGTCTTTTGTCTTTCCTGTTAAGTATTCATATTCAATACCAACTCTATCCATCCAACCTTTTATAATATCTAACATATCAACAAATTGGCTGAATAATAGAACTCTATGACCTTCATCAACAATCTGTTCAAGCATTCCTTTAAGATATTCAAATTTACCTGACTGCATAACACCTTTAACATGTTCTTTGTCATAAAGTTTAGGGTGACAACAGATTTGACGTAATCTCAATAATGCAGAGAAAATAGACATTCTGCTCTTTTCTAAACCATTCATTTCGATACTCTTGAATAGTTCTTCCTTCGTGCTGTCTAAAACTTCTAAATAGAAATCTCTTTGTTCTGGAGTCAATTCACAGTATGCCATATTTTCAACTTTATCAGGTAAATCTTTTGCAACATCTCGTTTCATACGACGTAAGATGAATGGATATATTTGAAGTTTAAGACGTTTTTCAACTGTTTTATCTTGTCTTTCCATAATTGGAGTAACATAACGTGAGTTAAATTCTGCCATTGAGAACAAGAAACCATTCATTAAGAAATCAAATACTGACCATAATTCTTCAAGTTTATTTTCAATTGGCGTACCTGATAATGCTAATCTATGTTTTGAATTCAATGTCTTAACGGCTTGAGCTGTCTGTGAAATAGCATTTTTAATATTTTGAGATTCATCAAGAATAATATATCTGAAATTATATTTTCTGAATTTCTCAATATCACGCCTTATCAAAGCATAACTTGTGATAACAATATCATAATTTGGAATTTCATCAAATAATTTTGCCCTATCTACACCTGATAATTTTAAACAACTTAAGCCTGGTGTAAATTTCTGGATTTCTGCTTCCCAGTTAAATACAACTGTAGTTGGTGCAATAACTAATGTTGGTTCTGGTCCATCTACTTCTTTTGCTTTTTGAAGTAAAGCTAGGGCTTGAAGCGTTTTACCTAACCCCATATCATCAGCAAGGATTCCATTCAAACCATACTTATACATAAACCATAACCAGCTGAAACCTTTAATCTGATAATCACGGAATGTTGCATTTATTTCTTTTGGTAACTCAACATGCTCTGTTGTTGAGAAAGATGAAATTTGATCCCAAAATACTTTAAATTCATCGCTTAAAACTAATTCAAAATCTAAATTCTTAAGTTCCTGAATCAAACCTGCACGATATGTTTTTACTCGATATTTATTTTCATTGTTTCTATATGCATCAAAAGAATTAAAAGATTTCATCATCTGATAAATATTTTGAGCAGGATATTCTACAAATCCTAAGCTTCTTACTCTTGCATATTTTTCTCCACTTTGAATTGTGTCATAAATATCATCAAAATTAATAATCTCATCACCAACTTGCCCATATAATTGAACTTCAAATTCATCAGGTGCATCTTCACAAAAATCTATCTTTGCACACATTCTAAATGGACTTTCCATGAGTTTAAAGAAACTCATATCATCTTTTTCTTCAAACTTCCACCCATCACCAGCTTGTTGAATATAATAATTATAAAAATCTATCGCAACTTCTTTTTCTAAAGCTAAGTTATTTGTTTGCATTGGAACAAATTTACACCCTAATAACATTTGATAAGCAAGCTGCTCATGTTGATAATTTCTTTTTATCCAATAAACATAATCTTCTCCATCTTTTTTGGTTGTTATTGTTACATATGGAGACTTATCCTTAATTTTTGAATATGGAACTCTTACACCATCATAATCAAATTCTAAAGATGCCTTTAAAGACTGATCATAATCTATGCCTAAATTAACAACATTTAGTGGAGGTCTTTCCTCAAGCATCAATTTACTAATTTGTTCAGATACTGTTACATCTATTACAGACTGAATTTGTGGCAATTCTTCATAAATAAATTTACCACCTTCTGAATCTTTTAAATCAGTAAATGTTGCCTTGATAATATTTTGAGGCAATTCATTCATTGCAACATTTATTGGGAAGATTATATTTTTATATCTACCCCATTTTAATTGACGAGAGAAATATTTTACTTCTTCAAATGGATAAACATTGGCATCATTTGGTCTATTCCAATATAATGCAAGCATTATACTACCATTTGGAGAAGACGAAACATCCATTGATAATTTCCATTCTTCGTCAACAAATTTTATTCTTTGTTTCGTTTTTTCATCCAATACCTCATCAACTTGAGCTAACAATGGAAACATTGGTTGGAATTTCGTAATAGGTATATCATACCAACCAGCCTTTTTATCTTGACGAGCTATTTTAAAAATTGTTTGGAATATTGCAACTTCTGCTTTTTGTGAATCATTCAATGAAAAATTAGGTTGTTCTCTTTGAATTTCTATTAAAGCTCTTAAAACATTTTCTATTGAACGAATAATTTTTCCTGTTTTTCTATCTCTTATAAGAACTGAAAAGAAATTTTGTTTTCTTTTAGGATTAAAATGAAAAATATAACTTCCTTGTGGTATATCCATTAAATCAGTATTTTCATCAGGAAAATCATGTTCTATGCCATATTTTGTTTCTAACCAATCTTCATAAGCATGCTCATTGATAGCCTTCAAAGCAACAGCTACAGAATGTTTACACCATTCTTCCTTCAATGGGCAATTACAACGCGCTTCAACTATATTCTTTTTAAAAATTAAATCTGTAGTATAAGCATCTTGATAATTACCTTTTACTTTTGCCTTATAAAAGTTTTTTTCAGGTTCTGAGCTCATTATCATATCTTTTTGATAATACTCATAACCTCTGCGCCAACTACCAGCAGAAGCTACTTCTTTTATATACTTATAGTTAAATTCAAAAACTTTACTCATTTAATAGAGTTTCACATCCTTCTCGGGTTTTGATAAATTAAAAAATTACACAAAAAATTGATAAAAGATAACGTTATATAAAGCTTCCTAACTGCTATCTTATCAATTCTGCAATTTGTCAAAACAAAAATCTAAATTGCATAACATTATTGTACATGAAATCTAAAAAAAAACAAGAGCTATATACATTGTAAAATATAGAAAATTCCTATATAATTTAATTATGCTAAAAAAGTATGAGAAATTTTTAAAAGAGTTTGACAAAAAACTCAAAAAATACTTTGATTCTCAATCAAAACATATATGTTGCAAAGAAGGATGTGCAGGATGTTGTGAAGTCGGAGATTACCCATTTTCTCAACTTGAGATGATGTATTTGATGACGGGGTTTAGAAAACTCCCACCTGAAAAACAAAAAATTATTAAAGAAAATATGGATAATTTAAAAAAAAGCAGACTGTTCACACATTTCTTTCATAAATGCCCTTTCTTAATTGATAAAAAATGTTCCGTATATAAATATAGAGGTATTACATGCAGAACTTTTGGGCTTGCATATTTGGTTAACAATAAAACTAAAACAGTTAAAATTCCAGAATGTACAAAAGACGGATTAAATTTTAGCAATGTATATGATGGGAAAGAAATTACTATTGAACCAATAAAAGAAAATCTTGATTTACCTTATGTAATAGAATCAAAACTTGCCAAAAGTCATAAACTTGAATTCGGAGAAATTCGTTCTATGATCGATTGGTTCCCTGATAATTAATTTTCTTCTTATTTGTAGTAAAATAAAGCTATGGAAGATATTTTAAAACAACTTGAAGAACTTAAGTCTAATAATATGTTTAGACAAATTTCGCCTATTGAAAAAAAAGAAGGAGAATTTGTTTTTATTAATGGCAAAAAGATGATTAATTTTTCATCTAATGATTATTTAGGACTCAGTACTGATAAATATTTAGTTGATGAATTCTGTAAAAAATATATAGACTCACCAGAATTTGCTTTTTCGTCAGCTTCTGCAAGATTATTAAGTGGGACATCAAATATTTATAATACACTAGAAAACACTCTTGCTAAACTATTTAAAAAAGATTCAGCCTTAATTTTTAACACAGGTTTTCAATGCAATTTAGGAGTTATATCTTCTATTGTTGGTCAAGGTGATGTTATTTTTTCTGATAAACTAAATCATGCCAGCATAATAGATGGTATGAGATTATCAGGTGCAACTTTTTATAGATATAAACATCTTGATTACAACAACTTAGAAGAATTATTAAAAAAACATCGTTCAAAGTTTAAAAGAGCAATTATTATATCGGAATCTGTTTTTTCAATGGACGGGGATATTGCTGATATTGATAAATTAATTAAACTAAAAAAAGAATACAACACATTATTAATGATTGATGAAGCCCATGCATTTTGTGCAATTGATGATAAATGTGCAGGAATATCTAATTATAAAGATGTTGATATAATAACAGCAACATTTGGGAAAGCATTAGCATCATTCGGAGCTTTTGCTGTATCAAATAAACCGATTATTGAATATCTGACAAATAAAGCTCGTTCTTTTATATTCTCAACATCTATTCCACCTGTTAATATCATGTGGACAAATTGGTTATTAACAGAAAAAAAAGATTACATCAATAAAAAACGAGAAAACCTTGCAGAATTAATAATAAGGACTCATAAACTTCTTAATGACTATAATATTAATACAGTTTCTGAATCACAAATTATTCCTGTAATATTAAAAACTCCTGATAAAGCTGGAGAAATTGCAGAAAAATTAAAAAATGAAGGATATTTTATTCTACCAATAAGACCTCCTTCTGTTCCTATTGGAACTTCAAGATTAAGATTATCTTTAACAGCTAATATTCAATTTAAAAATGTTAGAAAATTATTTGAGTTAATAAAAGATGAAATATAAATTTTTCCAAGAAAACAATAAAAACTTAATTATATTTTTCAACGGCTGGGGTATGGACGAATTAATAATATCTCATCTTAAAAGAAATGGTTTTGATTTGTTGATTTTATATGACTATAACGATTTAGATATAGAATTTCCCAATTTAGATAATTATGATAAAAAATACATTATAGGTTGGTCAATGGGAGTTATGATATCAACTTTATTCTATGATTGTTTTGGAAAAATTGATAAGTACATTGCAATAAACGGAACACCAAAACCTATTGATGATAAATATGGGATTCCTGAAAAAATTTATAAACTAACTCTTAGAGGGTTCAATGAAACATCTTGCCAAAAATTTATGGAAAGAATGTTTGATTGTATCCCACCAATTAGTAAATTTTCAAACAGAGAATTTGAATCTCAAAAAACAGAACTTGCTAATCTTATGGGGATTGAAGGAAAAATTATTTCTTTTGACAAAATTATTGTTTCAAATAATGATAATATTATCCCGACAAAAAATCAGTTAAATTATTGGAAAAATCCTGAGATTATAGAAAGTGGA
Organism: Candidatus Gastranaerophilales bacterium; assembly: GCA_944324375.1. GTDB lineage: Bacteria > Cyanobacteriota > Vampirovibrionia > Gastranaerophilales > Gastranaerophilaceae > UMGS1585. Next base: position 47,089 of record CALUWB010000007.1, read on the forward strand.
CATTGTCCTTTCTTTAAATATGAAAGCTGGTCTGAAATTATATGATAGATAAAACACTAGTCAGAGAACGATTTAAAAAAAATCTAAAAACATATAAGGATAATTCTGTCATTCAAAAAAAAATGGCAGATAGACTTATTTCTATAATTTCAAACAATCCAAAATCTATCTTAGAATTAGGTTGTGGAACAGGTGTTTTAACGGAAAAATTAATCAATAAATATAACTTTATAAAATATAATGCATCTGATATTGTACTTGAGTGTGAACCATATATAAAGAAAATTTCAGATGAAATAAATTTTATTCAATCAGATATCGAAGAATTTGAATTCAAAGAAAAATATGATTTAATCATTTCAAATGCAACTTTTCAATGGATAGAAAATTTAGAGCAATTTATTAATAAAATCAAAAAGCAACTAAATCCAAATGGAGAGCTTATATTCTCAACATTTGGAGAAGATAATTTAAAGGAAATAAATAATATTACCAACGTAGGATTAAAATATTTTTCACTACAAGAATTAAAAAATATATTTAACCCCTCTGAAATTATAGAAGAAAAACTTACGTTAGAATTTAGTTCTGCTAAAGATGTTCTAAAGCACTTAAAATTAACAGGAGTAAACTCAATAAAATCAAAGCATTGGACAAAATCTGACTTAATAGATTTTGAAAACAAATACAAAGAAATTTGTCCAGATAAAATCCAACTTACATATCATCCTATATATATAAAATTGTAATTTATACACTTATTATTAAAAAATGTTACAGTTTTTTGACAAACATAGAAAAAAACACTATTATTAACACAACTTTTTGAAAAGTTAGTGTGTAGTTAAATAGGAGATTTATTATGGCAGTAAAAGCAGTAGGAGTAAATTTTAAGGCAAAAGCACCTAATCTAAAAACACTTAAAAATGCAGTTAAAGAAGCACCTCAACCAGCAGCCCCAACAACTGTAACAACACCACAAAATCCTTTAACTGGAGTTGTTAAAAATGCAGGTGCTAAACTTAACAAAATAGGTTAAATCTCAATTTTTCTAACTGACAAACAAGCGGGATAAAACCTTTAATAACCTGTTTAAATGTTAACCTTCATTGTTTTCCCGCTTGATGTCCGTTAGGATTGAATATGTATATTAAGAATATGAGATGTATGTTCTAGAAACCTCTTTGAAGTAAAATATTATTTTCCGGAGTATTCATAAATAATTGATTTAAAACATAAGCTTTTGTTTCATAAACAATATTTTCTGTTTGCTTTCTTCTTAAGTCACATAAACCGATAACTGTTGACTCATTGTTAAATAAATTTTTAATAAAACCCATCTTTCAAAACCTCTCTTTTTGTTGTACAATTTATTTAATGATATTTTTTGTTTTGTCAATTTTTTTGATAAAAAATTAATAAAAATTTCATCAATATAAGGAGCAAATTATGGAAAAGAAAGTTACAAAAGAAATGGGTATTATGGATATAGTTCAACAATATCCTGAAAGTTTAGAAGTTTTTGCTAAATACGGATTAGGTTGTATTGGTTGTGCTGCAGCTCGTTTCGAAAATTTAGAAGCAGGCGCTAAAGTTCACGGATTTGATCCTGACGAAATGGTTAACGATATTAACGAACTTATCAATAAATAGTTAACCGTTGTTTTTATTAACAACCAATATTAAGGTATTTTTATGGTTATATGGCAATTATTAGTTATTATAGGGTTAGCATTTCTTGTTCTTGAAATGTTCACTCCTGTAATGTTTTTTCTAAATTTTGCGATTGCAGCTTTTATTACTGCAATCGCTTCTATATTTATACTAAACATTAATTTTCTTATGCTATTTTTTGTTATTCTAGCTTTAGTTTTACTTTTATTTTTAAGACCTATGCTTATGAATAGAAAAACGTCTAAAGAACAAACTACCGGCATTGAAAATAAATACATTGGAAAAACTGCAAAAGTTATTGAAACTATTACTCAAACATCAGGTGCGATTTCTATTTATGATGAAAGATGGGAAGCTAGAATCCTTGATAATAATGAAATCCCTGTGGGTGAAAATGTTAAAATCGTTAAATACGATAGTCTTATTATGTTTGTTGAAAGGAATTAAATTATGTTTTTAGTAACTGTATTATTAATTGCAGCTGCGATTATTTTTGTAACCAAAGGTGTAATTATTGTTAAACAAGCAGAAGTTGTAATAATTGAAAGACTCGGAAAATTTGAAAGAGTTTTAGAATCAGGATTAAATCTTATATTCCCAATCCTTGAAACTCCAAGACCTATTGCCTGGAAAGTTACACAAAAAAGCATTGATGGAAAAACTTATTCTTATGTAAAAGAAAAAGAAAGAATTGATTTAAGAGAAACTGTTTATGATTTCCCTAGACAAAATGTTATTACAAAAGACAACGTTTCAATAAGCATAAATGCACTATTATATTTCCAAATTGTTGACCCTAAATCAGCAGTTTATGAAATCCAAAACCTACCTGAAGCTATTGAAAAATTAACTCAAACAACATTAAGAAACTTAGTAGGTCAAATTGACTTAGATGAAACATTAGTTTCAAGAGATAAAATAAACCAAGAGTTAAGAGCAATTTTAGATGAAGCAACAAACAAATGGGGTGTAAAAGTTAACAGAGTAGAACTTCAGGACATTATTCCACCTGTTGATATTCAAACAGCAATGGAAAAACAAATGAAAGCAGAAAGAGATAGACGTGCTGCAATCCTAGAAGCAGAAGGGCTTAAAAAAGCTGCGATATTAAAAGCTGAAGGTGAAAAGGAAGCTGCTATTAATAAAGCAGAAGGTGATAAACAAGCATCAATCCTAAGAGCAGATGGTATTGCACAAGCAAGAATTTTAGAAGCTGATGGCGAAAAACAAGCTATTCAAAAAATTATTGACGCATTAGCAGACAAAGGACAACCTGACAAATACCTAATCGCAATGAAATACTTAGAAACAATGGAAAGTATTACATCTGGTAAAGACAACAAAATTGTTTATATGCCTTATGAAGCAACAGGAATTTTAAGTTCTGTTGACGGTATAAAAGAAATGTTTAAAGGAACTAAAATAAATGGATAAACTAAATTTTTCTAATTTAGAAAACGCATATAACACATTAAATAAATCGTATCAAGATTATTTAAAAAATCAGGACTCAATTTTACTTGAATATATTTGTGATTCATGCGTTAAGCGCTTTGAATATACACTTGAAACTGCTTGGAAGTTTATGAGAAAATTGTTTATTCAAAAATATGGAAAAACTGATCAAGAGCTAACCATGAATAACATTTTCAGATTTATGGAAGGGTATGGTTTCGCAAATGATTGGTTAAAATGGAAATCATACTATCAAAAACGTAATGAAACAGCTCATGAATATAATATTGAAAAGTCTAGACAACTATTAGATATAATTCCTGATTTCTTAGAAGATGCAAAATATTTAATAGATAAATTAAAAGAAAAGGATAACAATGAATATTAAAGGTGTATCTGATAATGAATACAAAATAATAAAAAATATTTTATATCCTTTTAAAGAAAAATATGATTTTTTCTTATATGGTTCTAGAACTAAGGATAATTTTAGAAAATTATCCGATTTAGATATATTAGTCAAAAGCGATAAAGAAATTAATTTAGATGATATTGAGACTATAAAAAACTTATTTGATAATAGTAATATTCCATACATTATAAATTTAACAAATTTCAATAATATATCCAAGGATTTTTATGAATTAATTGAAAAAGACTTAAAAAAGATTGAATTTTAAAATTCAATCTTTTTTAATTTTAAGTTGATTTAGAAATTCTCTTTGTGTTATGATGATAACACAAAGGGTAGGTTTATTATGGATTTAGCAGAAGTATTAAAAAGTAAAATCGGGGTAAGACTTGTAATGGCAGGCAAATTAACAAGAACTCTTGCTATTCAAAAATTTGCTGCAAACAATTATGAAATTACACCTGAGCAGTTCACAATTTTATCAGCTCTTATTGAAAACGATGGAATGTATCAAAGACAAATTGCAGCAATTACAGTTAAAGATAGACCTAATATTACAAGAATTCTTAAAATTCTAGAAAACATGGAACTTATCACTAAAAAACCTGATGTTAATAAAAGAAAAATACACAAAATTTTTATTACAGATAAAGGTAGAAAAATGTATGAGAAGGTCCTTCCAACAATTCTTGAATTATGGGCAAGCAGCTTAGAAGGAGTTTCTTCTGAAGAAGTTAATGCGTGCTTAAAAACACTTTTTAAAATAAAAACTAATCTTGAAAAATATGTAAAAATTCAATCTTAGAGGTAATAATTATGAAAGATGAAGCCGAAAATAAAAAAAATAATACACAAGAAGAACAAAATAAAAATGAAGAAAATAATGATAGACCCGAATATGCAAAAAAACGAGTTTTCGT
>CALUWB010000008.1 GCA_944324375.1 Candidatus Gastranaerophilales bacterium
AATTCTTGATGTTCAATAAACCTGATATGACACATAAGAAAGATATTGAATTTGTGTTAGTCGATAGAGAAGCAATGCCTAGAGATATGAATACTAAAAATCGAGCAGATATGAATTCTCGCTCAGGTGGAATTAATAATCCTAAAAAACCTGTTTCATTACCATCAGCAGCTCAATCAAAACCATCATCAAGCAGTAGTTATCTACAAAAAATGATACAAAAACAACAAAAACAAATACAACACGAGCAAAAACAAGTTATAAAACAACAAAAAGTTCAAAAACAACAGGCAAAAACAGCACCTGTAAAACAACAAACATCTAGTCCAGCTCCACGTCCTGCAACAAGTAGACCTGCAGCACCAACAGTTGCGCCTAGTACAAAACCTGTTGCAGCACCTCCAAAAGTTGCAATAAAACCTACAACACCATTTTCAGTTCCTGTACCATCAGGATTACCTGCCGCAAAATCATTGTCAACAGGACCTGTTGGTGGCACATCAGCTTCTTCAGGAGCTAAATCAGGAGGATACTCTTCTGGAGGAAGTAGTGCTGGTAGATATGCCCCTGCTCCATCTTTAGCACCTTCATCAAGCGGTGGTTCTGGACAATTAGCTAGAGGAACATCAGGTGGCTCTGGAGGGAATGTTGGAAACCCTGGTGGAGGTGGTGGAAGACCTGGTATTGATGCTATCAGAGAACCTGATTTCGGACCTTATATGAGAGAATTACAAAGAAGAATTAAACTTAATTGGAATCCTCCAAAAGGAAACGAAAGTAAAAGAGTTGTACTATTATTTAAAATAGCAAAGAGTGGTAGAATGCTATCTTGCAGAGTTCTAAAATCATCAGGACTTCCTGCAGCAGACCAAGCAGCACTTAGAGCAGTTGAATTAACAGCTCCATTTAGACCACTTCCTGCTGAATTTAGAGGACAAAGTATTGATATCCAATTCACGTTTGATTACAACGTATTTGGAGCAAGATATTAATAAAAAATTAGCGAATATTTAGAAAGAGGATAAAATTATGGATTTATTATTACATTCAATTCAATTAGACTGGCCAGTATTATTGCCTATTCTAATTTGTTCAATTTTAACTATTGCAGCTGCAATAAATAGAGTTTCTTTTTATAACAAAAATAAACGTGACGTTGTTCAATTTATTCCAAAATTACAAAAAGAATTAGCTAAAAACAATCTTGTTGGAGCTCAAAATCTTGCAATCCAATGTGGTGGTGTTATAGGAGAAGTTACAGAAGAAGCTGTTAGAATTTTCTCTGAACAAAAAAGTGGTTTCTCTCGTTCTTTTGATATCGCTGCTAACTTAGCATCAAGAAAATTAGAAAACCATTTAACAATCTTAGGTACAATTGGTGGTGTTGCTCCTTTCTTAGGGTTATTTGGTACAGTTGTTAGAATCCTTTATACATTCCAAGATTTAGCAACACAAGGTAACCAATCAGCAGCAGTTGCTATGGGGATTGGTTCTGCTCTTATTGCTACTGCTTTCGGTCTTGGTGTTGCGATTGTTGCAGTTATATGTTTTAACTCTTTCCAAGCAATCGTTAAACGTTTTGAAGATGACTTCCAATTAATCAAACTTTTATTTTTAAGTTTCGTTGATTCTGAAGATGAATCAAACACAGGAAAATCTCAAAGTATCGCATTATAATAAATAGGAAATAACTACAATGGGAATGAAAACAGGCAAAGGCAAAAATGCCATGTTTACAGAAATAAATATCACACCTCTTACAGATATCTTTTTGGTATTGTTAATTATCATGATGGTTGTAGCACCTACATTCCAATCAGTAGATAATTCTATCACAATACCAGAAATTAACAGTGGAGTTTCTATTGAACAGAAAAATGCAACTGTTTCTGTTACCCAAAGTGGTGCTATGTATTTGAATGATAAAAAAGTAAATCCGGATAATTTGGCAGCTGCATTAATTGAACTAAAACCTACACTTGAAAAGAAAGAAGTTGTTGTTAAAGCTGATGAGAAAGTTAAAAGTGCAGAAATTATGAAAATTATGAATGCTGCACAAGAAGCAGAATACAAAAAGTTAATTGTTGCAGGAGAACCTTTAAACAAAAAAGCTCAAAAAGTTCTTGAACAACAAAATGATATAATAGAACAAAACCAAGAACAACTTGAAGAAATGGGGGTTAATTAATTATGAAAGATTCATTTAATGAAATTAATATTACACCTCTAACAGATATTTTCTTGGTACTACTTATTATAATGATGGTAATTGCACCATTGTTAGACCAACAAGGGCTTAATTTAACTGTACCTGAAAATGTTAAAGCTGAGAATGTTAAAGAAGCTAAAACAATCAACTTTGTAGTAACAAACGATAACAAATTCTTATTAAATGGAGAGGAAGTTGCTGCTGAAAACCTTGAATCAGTAATTGCTCAACAAGCTAAAACTTTAACAGATGGATTATTAATACAATCTGATCCAGAATCAACTCATGGTGCTATTGTTAAACTTATGGATTCTGCAAGAAATGCAGGAGTTACAAATATTTCTGTAGTGGGATTATAAATTCATTTTATATTTTCAATATTTTGTCCTGTTACTTCTTGTACCTTATTTTTTTTCATATCTTCCTCTTGAGAAAGTTTATCTATGTATTTATCTAATTTCTTAAATCCAATATAACTTAAAGCTGTAATTGTAGCCCCAATAGCAAATTTTGCATAGCTTGGAAGTTTAGTTTTAAAAGCAACTGTAATTCCTAGCATTGGAGCAATAATATTTGAAAACAATCTTTGATGATTGTTAATTCGATAAGTCAATTGCCTTTTTTTCATAAATTTATCAAGGTTTTCTTCAGGCAAAACATACAACCTATCTTTTGAATCTTTTATTGATTTGTCATTTTCTGATATTAAAACTCTTTTGTTATCTAAATTTTTAATTAATGCAAATTCTAATGACATACAACCAACCTATAAATAATTCTATAGATAGTTAAAAACATATAAATATTTTATTTGCTATTAATTATTTTTATTTAAATATAAATAAGCAGTTTTAATACTTTCTTCTAATGTGTGTTTAGGATTCCAACCTAAAATTTCTTTTGCTTTTGAATTATCAGCAACTAAAGATGCAGGGTCTCCAGTACGTCTTGGCATCATTTTTACAGGTATTGTTTTTTCTGTAACTTTTTCACAAGCAGAAAAAACTTCCTTTACGGTATCACCATTTTTTGTGCCAAGGTTAAAATAATTAGTTTCTCCACCATTATTCAAATATTCCAAAGCAAGAATATGAGCTTGAGCCAAATCTTCAATATTTATATAATCCCTTACACAAGTACCATCTTTGGTAGGATAATCATCTCCAAACATTTCAAATGTTTTACCTCCACTAAAAGTAGATTTTAAAACATTTGGTATCAAATGTGTTTCAGGTTCATGCCATTCCCCTACTCGTGTTTTTGAATCAGCACCTGCAACATTAAAATATCTTAATCTTACACTTTTTAAATCATAAGCCTTTGAATAATCATCCATAATTTTTTCAACCATTAATTTTGAATTTCCATAAGGATTGATTGGATTTTGAGGATGTTTTTCATCAATTGGAATATATTCAGGTTCACCATAAGTAGCAGCTGTTGAAGAAAAAACAATCTTTTTAACATTATGTTCAAGCATAGCATTTAACAAATTCAATGTTCCATATACATTATTATAATAATATTTTTGAGGCTCTTTTACGGATTCTCCGACTAAAGATAGTGCTGCAAAATGCACAACTGCATCAATTCTAAACCCATCAAAAACAGAATTTATATCTTCAAGATTCTTTAAATCACCTTTTACAAACTGAACATTACCTTCTTTTTTTAACGTTTCAACAGTTTCTATATGACCTGTTTCAAGATTGTCAAAAATTACAACATCAAGTCCTTTAGCTAAAAGAGCTAAAACACAATGACTTCCAATATAACCTGCACCACCTGTTACTAATATCATAATATCCTCTTTAATCTTAATATAAATTCCTTACTACATTATATATTAAATAGAAGTAATTATAAACGATAAAATATAGCAAAATATTTTTTTCAGGAGCTTTATATGAATATGATAACTAACATAATTACCCCAAAATTATTTTTCACATCTCAAACAATCAATCTTAAACAAAGAGAAACAGAACTTTCTCCAATAAGAAGAAATGATTTTATTGACCCATCCTTTTATTCTCAACCAGATGAATTTACTATCAAAAATATTAATAAATTTCAATCAACAACTCGTTATAATAATTACAATTCAGAAGATTTAACAACTAAGGATTGGGGCCTTGCACCTTATAAAGTTGCAACAATGGCAAAAAAATTAGAACTTAACAATAAAGAATCATTAATTGAAAATAAATATCCTAAAATATTTAATGGCTTAAATAAAAAAGACATAATTGAAGGATTAAATACCTTATCATTCATTATTAGAAATGATTCATCTAAAGAGGATTTAGATATAAATATTGGAGAGAAACCTTTTACAGTTAGTTATTTAGGAGAAGGCTGTAATAGTAAAGTTTATAAAATAGAAGATAATAACCAAAACAATGTTGCAATGAAAGTATATAAAAAACCAGATGAAGTTAATAATTATTCAATATGGGGAGAACTCGCTGTATACCTTGCAACAAAAGATTCTAAAATAAATAATATCCCTGAATTATACTTATCAAATCCTATATCAACAAAAGTTGAAGATTCAACATTTGAACCAACAGACTTATACGATATCGATAATATTAAAGACTATGACGGAGAAAAAGGAGCTTGGACAATTGTTGAATATATTACACCCAATACAACACCAAAACCATATGGAATTGGTTTAGCAGAATGGCTTAAAAAAAATAAACTATATCATTTAGATGCTTCTTGCGATAATTTAATTGGTAACTATATTACAGATCTTGGTGGAATAAGTAACTAATAGTTATTTTATAATTTATATAAATTTTGAATAGCTCTACAATATAACCTCAATTACTAATGAAAGTAATCATATTTAATCTAATAATTTATTAGTAGTTTTCTTGGCATAGTAACCAAGAAAAAGGAGGTTAAAAATGACGATTAAAAAACTTACTGTGGCAGCTGCACTTGCCGTTGGTATAACAACGTGTTCTCTTCATTCAGCTATGGCAGCTTGCCCTTGCCAACAACAGCTTCCTGTCGTTTCGGCTCCATCTTGTGGATGTGCACAAGAGAAACCGGTTGTAACAGGTGCTGCTTGTCCTTGTGAAACACAAGAACCTTGTTGCGAAAAACAAGCAGATCCTGCTTGTGCATTATGTCCTGGAAAAACAGATTTATGCAAATCTGATATGAAACAGGTATATGCTTACCCTCGTGCTATTTATGGCAATAATAATTACATTGGTAGTGAAAATGATTTTATTTACCGTAACAATGATGGTTTTAGCGTATCACCTCGTGGACTTGCAGAAACAACAAGTGGAACAACTGTTGCAACAGACAAAAATATTACAGGTGCAGCAGCAGATATTCCTTGTTTGAATGAACCAACAAGACACAATGGCATCCCTATTATGCGTGACGAATGCAAAATGGATGGAAATTGTACACCTATTCAAATGCAAACAGAAAATTCTATGCAAGCTATCAAAAAAACACTTGTACCTTTTGAAATAAATCAAATGGGAAACATGACAGGTGGTGCTGCAGGAATGGATACAATGAATATGTTCCCAGATGTTCCTGATGCTTATTGGGCAGCATGTGACATTTCTAAATTAGCAATGAACGATGTTGTAGTAGGTTACCCTGATAGAATGTTTAGACCTGCTAGAGATATATCAAGAGCTGAATTTGCTACTATGCTAGTTAAAGGTTTTAACAAAGAAGATTGTGGATGTGGATGTACAACATCATTCAAAGATGTTCCATCAGATCACTGGGCAAATTCTATGATAGCAAAAGCTGTTAACGAAAACTTAATGAAAGGTTATCCAAATAACTTGTTCAAACCAAACAACCCAGTTACAAGAATTGAAGCAATATGCGCAATGTCAAAAGCTCTTAACTGTAACTTAGATGCTTGCCAAGCTAAAAACATTTTATCTAAATATTGTGATGGCAACAAAGTTCCTGAATGGGCACAAGTTCCTATTGCTAAAGCATTAGATCAAGGTATTTTGAAAAATACCCAAAATCCTAACATGATTGAGCCATTCAAAGAAGCATCTCGTGCAGAAATTTCATCAATGCTACAAGCTGCAAGATTAGCAGGGGGATATGATAAAAACCCAACAACAGCTAATGAATGTTGTCCAGTACAAGACGACAGAAAAGCTTATGTAGAAAATCAAGAAATTGTTAAACTTCCTACATTACAACTTGAGTTCAAAGATGAAGTTAATGCTAAATCTTCTCACGTAGGTCAAAGATTTGCAGCAACTACATTAGAAGATGTTACTATTGATGGACAATTATATCCTTGTGGTTCAAAAGTAATAGGTAAAGTTGTAGAAGTTATAAGACCATCAGGATGTCAAAAAGGTGCATTAAAACTTGCATTTACTGAAATCGAAAATTGTGGATGCAAAGCTACATTACCAAAACAAATCTTAACAGCACAAATTGATAAATCTAATACACCAAATATTGTTTCTAGATTAGTATCTTGGCCACTAACTTGGGCTGGTTCATTAGTTGGTGTTGTTGGACGTACAACAGGTGGTATGTTATCTAATTTAGGTAACGCTGCTGAAGATATTTCTAGTGGTGTTGGTATCGCTTTAGGTGAAACATTCCAAGGTCAATTTGGAGCTGCTGGACGTAGCCTTGCAGATGCAGTTTATGATACAGTTAAAGCACCTATTGATCTTACTAGAACGGCTATATCAGGTACAACTGGCTTATTACAAACAACAGGTGATGAAGTAGCTTATTTAGTTGATGCTAAAGGATACAAAATCTCTGCAATTAATCCGAAAGAACACGTGACTATTGCTTTCGGTTGTAGCGAATAGTGAGTAATCTAATAATCGTTCGCACAAAGGATAAGTCGCCAATTATAGGCGGCTTATTTCTTTACAATATTGAAAAGTTCAAAAACTAGGTTATAATAAATTTATGAGTATCGTTGGGGCAATAAACAGCTATCAAAATATTGAGAATTTTTATGTCTTTAATTCTAATAAAATTACAGACAATGATTCAAATGTTCAAATAGCATCTAATAACAACAAGAACATAAATGATGATGCAACAAATACTACAATTTCTTCTGAAGCGATGAAACTTATAAATGAAGAACAAAATAAATCTGAGGATGAATTAACCCAAAAAGAACAACAAGAACTTACCCAACTAAAAAATACTGATGCAGAAGTTAAAAGACACGAAAATGCTCACAAAGCTATGGCTGCTGGCTTACAAACATCAGGACCGAATTATGAATATGAAATAGGCCCTGATGGGAAAAAATATGCAGTCGCTGGAGATGTTAATATAAGTTATCAAAAAAGTTCTGATCCTGAAGTAAATCTTAAAAATGCACAAAAACTTAAGGCTGCAGCACTTGCTCCTGCAGAACCATCTACACAAGATAGAAGTGTTGCAAGAAAAGCTGATATGGAAATCGCTAAAGCAAAACAAGAAATTTTAGAAGAACAACAAAACAAAGATAATGAAAATAATAGTACACAAAATACATAATATAAGTGTATTTTTTACCATATTAAAATATGTGAAACCCTTATAAATAAAGGGCTTGCATATTATTAAAAAATGATTATAATGTTAGTAGAAGTTCTGTTAAAATCAATAACTACCAATTTACAAAAATAGGAGCAATAATGGCTATAATTCGCTATATTGTATCAAAAGTTTTTGCCTACCTAGAAAAAATAGGTATGCAAGCATCTAAAAATATTGCTTTTTAATTTTAAAAAGTAAAATAAAGAAGCGTGGCTTTTACCCCACGCTAATTTAATGTATTAATATTTTTAGATGATATTAATATCTAGCAAGATATTTATCTATTTCCCATTGTGTTACAGAAATTCTATAATCATCCCATTCTTTTTCTTTTGCTGTAACAAATTCATTCATTATGTGCTGTCCTAATGCTGCATTTGCAACTAATGATTTATCTAATAATTCTACAGCTTCACTTAATGTTCCTGGAAGAGAATCAATTTTTTGTCTTTTTCTTTCTTTACTAGTTAATTTATAAATATTAGCATCAACAGGAGCTGGTGGATCAATTTTATTTCTAATACCATCCAAGCAAGCTTCTAAAATTGTTGCAAATGCTAAATATGGGTTACAAGCAGGATCTGGAGATCTCAACTCAACTCTTGTTGCAACTCCTCGTTTTGCTGGAACTCTTAATAACGCGCTTCTATTAGCCAATGACCAAGCTAAATATACAGGTGCTTCATAGCCTGGAACCAAACGTTTATAACTATTTACTGTTGGATTTAATATTGCAGTAATACTTTTAACATGTTTTAATAACCCACCTATTGCGTATTTTGCAATATCAGAAAGTTGATATTCTGCATTTTCATCATAAAAAGCATTTTTACCATCTTTAAACATTGAAATATTACAGTGCATACCTGAACCATTAATTCCAAAAATAGGTTTTGGCATAAATGTTGCATGTAATCCGTGTAATGCAGAAATTGCTTTAACAACAACTTTAAATGTTGCTACATTATCTGCAGTTGTTAAAATATCTGCATATTTAAAGTCAACTTCATGTTGACCATCTGCAACTTCGTGGTGAGATGCCTCTATATCAAAATTCATTTCATGTAATGTATTTACAATATCTGATCTTACATCTTCACCTAAATCTTCAGGTCCTACATCATAATAACCAGCATTATCCATTGTAGTTGTAGTTATATTACCATTATCATCTTTTGCAAATAAGAAAAACTCTGCTTCTGGTCCCATATTCATCGTAAAGCCTAATTTTTTAGCTTCATTCATCAAACGTTTTAAATTACATCTTGGGCAACCTTCAAAAGGAGTTCCATCTGCGTTATAAATATCACAAATAATTCTAGCAGACTCATAACCTTCAATATCTCTCCAAGGCAACACTTCAAATGTATTTTTATCTGGATAGAAAAACATATCTGAAGTTTCAATATTTCTGAAACCTTTGATAGATGAACCATCTAACATAATTTCATTTGCTAAAACTTTATCTATATGTGTTGCTGGAATAGAAATATTTTTTACTTGACCATTAATATCAACAAATTGTAATTTTATGAAACGAATATTTCGTTCCTTAATTATCTTTTTAATATCTTCTTCTGTATAACTTTTACCATCTGTTCTTTGATAAGTGAATTCACTCATAAAGCCTCCATTAAATCTCTAACTTCTATATTTACGTATTTTATTAAAATACATATTTCTAATATGGTCAATATATTTTGATATTAAGAATAGATAAAGAAAAACAAGCATTATAATTTCTAGCAATTTTTTTTAAAAATATTTATATTGTTTTTTTAATCTTTAAATAATTGAACTAAAATATTTTTTTTTATTTTAAATATAAAAAAAAATTATAAAAATATCATATTTTTCAAATATTACAAAATATTAATTTAGATTATAATTATTAAATGAAAAAACTTTTACTTAACTGTGGCAGAAATTCTTTAAGATACATCATAAGAGCGTATAAAATTAAAGAAATATATCTTCCATACTATACTTGTCCATCAGTATGGCAAGCTGTAAGAGCTGAAAAATGTAATATTAAATTCTATCATATTGATAAAAACTTACTTCCAATTATTAAATTTCCTAATAAAGCATATATTCTTTACACGAACTACTTTGGTATTAATACTAAAAATGTTATAGAGCTATCTTTAAAATATAAAAACTTAATTGTTGATAATTCTCAAGGGTACAACATGCCAGAAGTTGGTATTGCTGGTTTTAATTCCATACGCAAATTTTTACCTGTTCCTGATGGAAGCTATTTATATACAAACAAAATTCTTGATGAAGAATTTGAAAATGATACGTCTTATAAAACATTATATACATCTAATTTAAAAAATAGAAACTTTGATATTTCTGAAAATATTAAACTTGCATCAACTAAGACCATAACAATGTTAAAAAAAATTCATTTAGATACAGAATTAAGACTAAAAATATTTAATGAAATACATCAAATATTACAAAGAAAAAACCTATTATATATAAATTTAACAAATAATGATATCCCATACATTTACCCATTTCTTATAGAAAAAGAAATTAAACACAAATTTGAAACATTTTGGAGCGCACAACCTATAAATACAACAGAAGGATATTTTCAAAAATACTTAATTGGAATACCTCTAGACATTACTTTGGACGAACAATTTCTAATAGAGAATCTTTTGGCATAAATGCACGACATACACTATTACATCCAGCAACAAATAAAACTTCTAATTTTTGTCCTTTTTTTATACCTAATTCATCAAAAGGAATCGAAATATCAACTATTTCATTTATAGGCATATTAATATTTTGAAAATCTCTTGTTTCCCACAAATTGTCACTTATAGCAGTTGATAATGTAGGTTGATACATTATCTTTCCAACAAATGTCAACATTAATTCATGATTATATTTTTTCTTTAACAAAGGAAACATTGCTCCATGTTTAACTGCAATTCTTAAATTAGAAGAATTTTTAATAGGCGTCTTTTTTTTCATATAAATTAAAAAATGAGAAATTCTTGGTCGAGATAAATCGGCATCTTTAAAACTTGGATTCATATGCAATCTAAAATAAACATTATTATAATCATATCCATAATCAATTTTATCGCATAATTTATTTTCACGATAAACAGGACCATCGATTAAATCAAAACTACCAAGAAATTCAATCTCAGAATCAGCTAAATTAGTATATTGTTCATCATCAATTATATTTTGATAAGCTACTGCTATTGTTGATTGATCTAAAAAATCAGGATACGTAGCACCTAAAATTTTATACGCATTTTTTAAATGTTCTCTAAATATATAATCAAAAACATTATCCTGACCCGAATTATTGGGTTCACCATACCACCAGAACCAATCACTACCTTCTGCAATATATATTTCTTTCATTGCACTCTGGATTAAATTAGAATCTGAACAATTATCACTTAATTTTATAATATCGTTTCTTACAATAGACAGATAATTCCAAGCTAAATTTTTTACAGGATCACCAATCCAAAACAAAAAATCTTTATTTATCCAAGACCCTGGATAAATACTATCAATAGAACGTTTATTTTTATCTTCTAAAATATAATCAGATATCAATACGGTTTCTAAAGTTTCATCTTTTTCAATTAAAGAATACAAAGCATTCAAAAATTCAGCACCATCTCCTTTGTATCTTTCCCAACAATTTTCACCATCTTGAGCAATAGTTAAAAGATGATTATTATCTGGAGATACTAGCAATTTACTTTGCATTAACTTTATCTTATTGTACAAATCTTCAGCAGCATCTTTAGAATTTATATTTGTATACTCAAAATTTATCAAATTAGAAACAGAAGAATCTCTAAATACAACATTTATATTTGATTCATTTCTTTTATATTCATAAACTTTCAATAAATGATAAGGATCTTCTAGATTTCCTTTAAAATCTCTTATAAATTCAAAATTAATAGTTTTTGATAAAATAGACTCATCTGATACTGTCCAATTTATACCTAAACTCGATAACAAATCTAATACTTTTGAAGTCAAACAATGTTCTGAAGCCCAAATACCTTTAGGAAGAACACCAAAAACATCATTGACTCTTTCTATTGCCATTTTAACCTGCATATATGCATCTGAATATAAATCCAAGGTTTCTGGTAAATTTTCAGTATTAAACAATCCTTTTACAGTTGTTGAATAATCACATAATATTGGTAAAATAGGGTGATTATACGGACTTGTCGTAAGTTCTATTCTACCTTGCTGTATATAATCTTTATAAGTTGGAATTATTTGTGAAATAATTTTTCTATGTAAATCAATTATCTTAATTCTATCTTTTAAAGTAAAACCTTTTTCTTTTGCTGCGATTTGACGTAATTCTGGGAATCTATTTAAATGAGTCGGGTCAATCCAAGCTAAATTAAATAAAGCCATCAAATCTGAATAATCTTGATCAGTAAAATCTTCAATATTTATTTCTTTTTTAGCAAAACGTTTTTTAAATAGTTTTCTATAAGTTGGATGATGGAATATCATTGTTTCATATTCGGCAGTAAAGAAATTATTTAAAATATATTCTTTTTCACTTGCAGATAAATTTTCAACAGGAGTTACAGTTAAACTGGAATGAATATCATGAAAACCATTCTCTGAATAATCAATAATACTATCAATTAAAGCTGGAACAATATTAAAATTTAATTTAATTTTAGGGTGTTTCTCTAAAATTAAAACCATATCCAAATAATCTTTTACTGCATGAAGTCTTGCCCAAGGCATAAGATAAACAGAATCCAGTTCATAAGCTGGTTGATGCATATGCCAATAAAACGCGATTGATAACTTTTTTAAACTTCCGTCCATCGACTTTATTATATCAAAAAAAACTCTAATTGACGACTGTTTATTAACTATTATTTTTTATCCAATCTGAAAATAAATTTAATGTTATTTTCAATTTTTCTGGATTATTACAATATCCCATTCTTAAAAATTTATCCATTTCCAATGTTTCACCTGGAAGTAATAATATACCAGTATCTTTTAAAAGTTTTTTACATAAATCATAAGAAGACATTTCTATATCATAATGAATAAAAGCACTTGTTGCACCATTTGGAATAATACAACTTATATGAGGTTCCGTTTTTAACCACTCTTTTAAAACTTCAAGCCCTTCTTTTCTTTTTCTTTTATTTCTTTCAAAAATTCTTTCTTTATTTTCTATTGCAACTGATGCAAAATAATCATCCAAAACACTTACACTTATTGTATTGTATTCTCTATGATGATTTATATTTTCAATAACATCTTTCGAGGCTACAACCCAACCTACTCTTAACCCTGCAAGAGAAAATGCTTTTGATAAAGATGATGTTGAAATGCCTTTTTCATATAAATCAGCAATTGAAGTTGTATTATATTTTTCATCAGAAACAATATCTTTATAAACTTCATCAACAAATATATAAGCCCCATTTGATAAAGATATTATTTCTTTCATTAAATCATCAGTTATAACAGAACCTGTCGGATTATTAGGATTTGTCATTGATATCAGTTTTGTTTTGGGAGTAATCAATAACTTTAGTTCATCAATATCAGGTAACCAATTATTTTCAGGTTTTAAAAATAACTTTTTGACATTAGCTCCTAATGATTTCGGAATTGAATAATGTTGTTGATAAGCAGGTAATATTGAAATTACTTCATCACCTTTTTCCACTAATGCCTTATATACAAGTTCATTTGCACCTATTGCACCATGTGTAACAGTTATATTTTCTAAAGTTTGAGAACTATACATTGATAAAATTGCTTCTTTTAACCTTTTAGAGCCTTGAATATCACCATAACCTAATTTTTTGTTATATAACTCCTTTAAAACAGATAAATCTATACCTGATATGTCTATAAGCTCATTTATAGACATTGAATCAATACAAATATCAGCTAAATTATATTTAGCCATCGGTTCATACTCATTAAACCATTCTTCAACTTTAAACTTATCTATATGCATTTTAACCTATAAATTTTTTAATTTTAATTTCTTGTTCACTAGCAAGAGCAACACCAACTAAATTATCTGAATATATTAACCCTACCATGCCAGCAATACCTACTCTGGGATATATCTGTAAGCCATTTGATACTCTTTTCATTTCTACATCATTTATAATAACTTTTTCTAAAGGAATTTTACTAATTGGAGAAATAATATTTTTTTTATTTATATCAAACGATGAGAAATCATCTAACTTTATAGACTCATCTAGTTTAAAATCTCCTGCTTGAACTCTTATTAATTTAGATAAATAAGCTCCACAAGTTAAATCATTACCGATATCAAACCCTAAACTTCTTATATATGTACCTTTTGAGCATTTAACATAAATTTCTGCTTGTTGCAGTTCATCATCAAAAGAAAGTAAATCTATTTTTTCTATTATAACTTTTCTTGATTTAATCTCAACATCTTTACCTTCTCTTGCATATTCATAAAGTTTTTTCCCATTAACTTTTAATGCAGAATATATAGGAGGGACTTGCTCAATTTCACCTTGATATTTTTTTAAAACATTTACAATATCATCTTTTGAAACTTTTTTATCACTCTGCGAGATTATTTGCCCCTCAATATCATAAGTATCTGTTGTTTTACCAAATTGAAGAGTTGCAATATAAGCTTTATCATCAGTTAAATATTCAATCAACCTTGTAGCCTTCCCAATACATATAGGTAAAACACCTTCTGCAAAGGGATCTAATGTTCCAGTATGCCCTATTTGTTTTATTTTAGTCACCCGACGCAAAACTGCAACGACATCATGTGATGTCATTCCTCTTGGTTTATATACATTCAAAAAACCTTGCATTGATTAGATTTCGCCTCTTGAAATCTTATTAATTAATTCAGTAACTCTTGAACCTTCTTCAAGACCATTTGAATATACAAATCTTAATTCTGGAGTTAATCTTAATCTAATTCTTCTACCTACTTCGTATCTAATTTTAGAAGTACTTTTTTCTATAACTTCCTTAGATTTTTCAATTTGTTCTTCTGAGCCTAAAACACTATAAATAACTTTCGCATAAGAATTATCATGAGATACTTCAACATCTACAATTGATACAACACCTTCTAAACCTCTTACTTCTCGTCTTAAAATATCAGAGATTTCTCTCATTAATTCTTTTCTTACTCGTTCATTTCTTAATGTCATGACTTACTCCTAATCTAAATATAATATTATGATACATGAAATTATCTCTATAATCAATCAAGCCTAAATAATTTTATTGAAAATGCTTAAGTGTAAAATTTATTTAATAAATAATGTAAAAACTAAGTAATTTATTCTAAACTATGTACATATCGTTTAAGAGGCTATAATGAAAGTAACATACCCAATAACAAATCAAAATATAGGTAAAAAATCTTTTCGTAAGTTAACAAAAACAGAACAAGCAATAAAAACTGGTGTCGAGAAATTCAGACAAGAATATAACCAAACACATACTCCACATTTTTCAGCCCCAAAAGGAGAATTAGGTAAATATATTTCCTTTAAAGTATCTATTACAAAATCTTTAAATAGAATTTTAGAAAAATTTAAAATAAAAAAATAGTTACATTATTTTACAAAATAACAACTTTCTTACAATAAAAAACTTTATATAAGCATAAGGTTAGTATTGTAAGGATTTTATTTTATGGTTGGAATAAGTTCAGTTACAAAAAATATAAAAACGGTTGGGGCAAAAGTATTAAAACCTACTCAAAAAACTATAACTGAAGTAACAAATAAAACAAGTAATACTTGGGAACAATTAGCTTTTGATGGAGCCTACGATTCTTCAGTATATGATGCATTAAGAGCTCACATGTATCCTCAAATATTCACAAACTATAGTGTTACAAAAGGTATTGTTAAAGGGAAATCAAATTATATTTTTGATAAACTAAAAAATTTGAATGAACAATTTTCAAAACCAGGAAAAGAAATAAGACTAGCTCCAATAAGCAATAATAGTGTTAGAGGAAGAAATATCGTAACACTACCTAAAAGTGCATTTAATCAAGTTAAAGAAAATGGAATTGAAAGAATAATAGATCTTAGAGCTGAAGTTAATTCTAGCTTAAATGGGAGACTTAAAATACAAAACGGGAAAACCTATGTAGATGGATTAGAATATGTACATGTACCATTAAATTACAATAATGGCCTAGATGATTTACAAGCAATTAAAGCATTTCCTAATTTTTTTGAAGCAATGGATAAAGGGAATGTTTATATAGGCTGCAATATGGGATCACATAGAACCGATTTTGCTGTTGCTCTAAACTATGCTTTAAACACATATACAAAAGAAGCTCCTCCTATTTTATATTTAAAACCTAATGATGTTACAAGTGGAATACAACGTGTTTATAAAAAGATTCAAAAAATGAGTCCAGAAGAATTAGAAGCTCTAGGACTTAATCAAGATTTTATGAAACGTTTACCAAAGAATAAAGAAGAATTAAATAAGCGATTAATTAATATTACCAATGCTACTAAAGAAATAAACTAGTAACAGGAAACAATTCAAATGGAAATTAAAAACAAATTTACTACTAGAATAAAACAGATAAATTTCACTTCACAGAAAGATAAAAATTCTATAGCTAAATATATTAAAACAAATCCAGTTAAAATTGCTCCGTCAAATTTAGATTTTTATAAAAAATATAAAAATATTGAAATAATAAAACCTAAATTTACAAACATTGACTTTGCAAAAATTAAGGAACTTGGAATAACAAACTTAAAACAAATTGATGATAAAGGTTTTAGAGGAGAAAGTCTTTCTGCCGAGCGAAATAACAAATATCTTCCAAAGATCAAAAACTATGGCATTAAAACAATAATAGACCTTAGAACATCTGATTATACAGAGAAATATAAACAAAAATGTGAGAAATTAGGATTTAACTATTATCATATCCCAATAGATTCCAAAACTATT
The DNA here is from genome assembly GCA_944324375.1 of Candidatus Gastranaerophilales bacterium. Taxonomy (GTDB): domain Bacteria; phylum Cyanobacteriota; class Vampirovibrionia; order Gastranaerophilales; family Gastranaerophilaceae; genus UMGS1585. The sequence continues at coordinate 16,793 of CALUWB010000008.1, forward strand.
TCAGACAGAGAAATTATAAATAATTTACCACAATTGTTTAAACAATTAGATAATGGAGATTTTTATATAGCATGTGCGCAAGGTAAACACAGAACAGATATAGCCCTTGCCTTGAACTACTTATTTAATCCCAAATATAAAGGAGAGCCACCAATTATGCATGGCCATGTTGAAAATGGCAAAATGAGAATACAAGATATATTTACTAGAGCTAATAGTATCTATAAATCATTAACAACAGAAGATAAAAATATTCTTGGCTGGGATAAAGAGTATGACGAAGCATTCAAAATTAGAAAACAAAAACTTGTCAAATTTAACGAAGATTAACATTTTTAGCACATAAAGTTTGTTTATAGTATAATAATGGAGAGGATAGTGAAATTAGGAGAGATGAATGACACAGAATTATGATGCCAGTAATATTAGAGTATTAGAGGGCTTAGAAGCAGTTAGAATGCGTCCTGGGATGTACATTGGTTCAACTTCCCAAAGAGGTTTACACCATTGTATATACGAAATTGTAGACAACTCAATTGACGAATCATTAGCTGGATATTGTACAGAAATACATGTTACTGTACATAAAGATAACAGTGTAACAGTAGAAGATAACGGTCGTGGCATTCCTGTTGATATTAAACCTGAAACTGGTAAATCTGCTCTTGAAATTGTTCACACAGTTCTCCATGCCGGTGGTAAGTTTGGTGATGGGGGCTACAAAGTATCAGGTGGACTACACGGTGTAGGTGCATCTGTTGTTAACGCACTATCTGAAAAAATGATTGTTGAAGTTTCTCGTCAAGGATATGTTTGGAGACAAGAATACTTAAGAGGGGAACCTGTTGCACCTGTCGAAAAAGGAAAAGAAACTCTTAAAACAGGTACTAAATCAACTTTCTGGTTAGATCCTGAAATCTTTACAGAAACAACTGTAATTGATGTTGATGTTATCGCAACAAGATTCAGAGAAATGGCATTCTTAAACAAAGGTTTAAAAATTATTCTTCACGTTGATGCTGATAATAGTGAGCAAATTTTCCACTATGAAGGTGGAATTGCAAGTTATGTTGAATACTTGAACCAAAATAAAAATCCGTTATTTGAACAACCTATCTACATTGATAAACAAGTTGACGGAATGAGAGTTGAAATTGCAATGCAATATACAGATTCTTATAGCGAAAGTATTTTATCATTTGCAAACAACATTAACACACATTCAGGAGGTACTCACTTAACAGGGTTTAGAAATGGTATTACTCGTGTATTAAATGATTATGCAAGAAAAAGTAATATCCTAAAAGATTCAGAACAAAATCTTTCAGGTGATGACGTAAGAGAAGGTTTGACAGCTATCGTTAGTGTTAAACTTAGTAACCCTGAATTCGAAGGACAAACAAAAGAAAAACTAGGTAGCCAAGAAGCAATGGGTGCTGTTCAAGATGCTATCAGAGAAAAATTCCAAGAATGGTTAGAATTCAACCCTAAAATGGCTAAAACAATTATTGAAAAAACTCTTCAAGCTCAAAGAGCAAGAGAAGCTGCAAGAAAAGCAAGAGAATTAACAAGAAGAAAAACTGTTCTTGAAAACTCAACTCTACCTGGAAAACTTGCAGACTGTTCAAATAGAGAACCTGAAAATTGTGAAATTTATCTTGTTGAGGGTGATTCTGCAGGTGGTTCAGCAAAGCAAGGAAGAAACAGAATGTTCCAAGCAATTCTTCCTTTAAGAGGTAAAATCCTTAACGTTGAAAAAGCTAGACTTGATAAAATCTATGCTAACAACGAAATTCAATCTATGGTTCAAGCATTTGGTATCAAAATCAGTAGAAACCCAGAAGATGTTGATATATCTAAGTTGAGATATCACAAAATCATCATCATGACAGATGCCGACGTTGATGGAGCTCATATTAGAACATTAATGTTAACATTCTTCTTTAGATATGCTAGACCAATGATTGAACAAGGCTATGTTTATATTGCTCAACCTCCATTATTTAAGATTACAACAGGTAAAACTGCTGAATACTTATATGACGAAAGAGCATTAGATAAAATGTTAAAAGAAAGAGGTATTAAATCTATTAGCCTATCTAATAAAAACAGAACCATTACAAAAACAGGAGATGAATTAATTGAATTATTAACTAATATGACTGCATATTACAAATCATACAATAACCCAATTTTAAACATTATTCCTGCAGTTGTTCTAAGAGGTTTAATTCGTTCAAATGTTACAGCTGAAGATTTTGAAGATCAAGCAAAAATGACTGAAGTTGTTGATTATCTTCAAAGATATCTTAAAGACCACGCTGAAAACTATAACATTACTGAAGCTAAAAATTATAAACTTGAGCTTAAATATAATGCAGAAAATGCAAAATATAATATCAAACTTGATGTTGGAGAAGATGATTATATTACAATAACATCAAATATTATTAAGAGTTCAGAATTTAAACGATTCAAAAATTCTTATCCTCAAATAAGAGATTTCTTAATTGAAGAAGAAGGAAACTTAAATCTTGAAACAGATACTGATAAAATTGAAATCACATCATTTGAACAACTTCACAAAATAATTGATGATAGAGGACAAAAAGGTCTAACTATTCAAAGATTCAAAGGTTTAGGAGAAATGATGCCTGAACAATTATGGGATACAACAATGAATCCTAAGACTAGAACTTTATTAAAAGTTAGTATTGAAGATGCGATGATGTGTGACCAATTATTTGATATCCTTATGGGGGATAAAGTTGAACCAAGAAGAGACTTCATCCAAACTCACGCAGTATATGCAACTAATATTGACACATAGGGGTAAATATAGGGGTAAATATAGGAGTTAAATACATAAGGGTAAAAGATAAAAAGAAATTTAAGGGCATATTTAATATGCCCTTGTATTAATTATAAGAAACAGAAAGAAGATAAATATGAAAAGAGAAATGATTTTTTTAGGACCACCAGCTTGTGGTAAAGGAACACAAACAAGTAAATTAGCAGAGTATTTTAATCTCCCTCACGTTGATACAGGTTCTTTATTAAGAGCTGAAATATCTGCAGGAACAGAAAACGGTAAAGTTGCTAAACAATTTATTGATAAAGGTCAACTTGTGCCTGTTGAATTGGTTGCTAAAATAATCAAAGATAGATTAGCTCAAAAAGATTGTGAAAATGGATACATTTTAGACGGATTTCCTAGAAGTGCAGAACAAGCAGATATGCTAACTAAAATAAACGAAGAAATTGATGGAGATAAAGAAACTTCATTCAAAGCTGTTTATTTCGATTTAGATCAAGAAATTCTTATTTCAAGAATAGTTAACAGACGTTCTTGCCCTAAATGTGGTGAAATTTACAACATTAAATTCCACCCACCAAAAACAGAAGGAATCTGCGATAAATGTGGAGCAGAATTAGCTCAAAGAAAAGATGATAATGAAGAAACAGCAAAAGCAAGATTTGAAACATACTTCAAAGAAACTGCACCTCTTGTTGATTATTACAAAAATAAAAATGTTTTAAGAACAATAGATGCAAACGGTAGTATTGATGAAGTATGGGAAAGATTATTGAAGGTAGTAAATGATTAAAAGAAAATCAAAAGATGAAATAAAAAGAATGCGTCATGCAGGACATATTGTAGCACTTGTACATCAAGAAATGAGAAAAGTTGTAGAACCAGGAATTAGCACGAAAGAACTTGATGATATTGCAATGCGAATAATAAAAGAAAACAAAGCAATACCAACATTTTTAGGATACTCTGGTTTCCCTGCAAGTATTTGTACATCAATTAATGAAAAAATTGTCCATGGAATTCCATCAAAAGATGAAATTCTAAAAGAAGGAGATATAATTGCAATCGATGTTGGTGCGACATATGGTGGCATGGTTGGCGATAGTGCTTGGTCTTATGCTGTAGGTAAAATTTCAGAAGACAAACAACGTCTTATGAAAGTAACAGAAGAAGCTCTATTTGCAGGTATCTCAAAAATGAGAGCAGGAAATGTACTTGATGATATATCTGGAGCAATTGAAGATGTTGCAAATAGAGAAAAAATGGGAATTGTAAGAAACTATGGTGGACACGGAGTTGGACATCAAATGCATGAAGATCCATTTTTATTTAATTTTAGAGTTGGAAACCAAACTAAATTAAAAAGTGGTTATGTAATTGCAATTGAACCAATGTTAAACCTAGGTTGCGACGATGTAGTTGTTTTAGATGACCAATGGTCTGTAGTAACAAAAGACGGTAAAGCATCTGCTCATTTTGAACATACGGTTCTTTGTACCGACGATGAGCCTATTTTAATGACAACACTTATGGAATAGGGGTAAAGGGGTAAATATAAAAGAATGATTAAATATATGAAAAACTCATCAATAAATTTTACAGGAGCTTTTAAATTTAGCTATAAAAGCCAAGCTGATACAAAAGGATTATGTGAATTATCACAATTATGTAAAAAACATGAAGACAGGTTCAAAAGTGTAAGAATATATACAGAAAATCCTAAAAAAGGTATTCGTTTTGAAGATGGTGCATACCTAAGAAGCAAGTTAATCGTTCCAGACAAAATTGATAATCAGGTTTCACATATTCTTCAAAAAAATAACATTGAATTTGAATACCTAGGCAAAAACAAGAAATCCTAAACAGTTGTTTAGGATTTCTTGTTTATAACCAATTAGAATATTTAGATTTATACAATTTTTCTATCTTAGCCATTATACTCTCACGTTCTTTAATTATTTGTGTTATTTTATCTTCCATTATTTTAATTTTATTCTTATATTCTGCAACTTCTGAATTTCCATAATTTATATATTTTATTGTTTGTTTTACAGAATCTGCTAATTTCCGTCTAGTTTCAATATAAGTTTGATGAAGATTTTTCTTATATTCTAACTCTTGCAATAATGCTTTTTGTTTTTCTTCAAAAGGAAGATTTTTTGATACAATTTGATTTAAACGCTTATCAGAATTTTTCATAGACATTTTATAATCTTGCTTTATTTTATGACCTTCATTAAATGTGTTTTTTATACTGGCATCTTCATAAGGATTACGTTCAGAATAATTACAATGGAAAAGATGCTTAAAACTTGCTAGACAACTCTTAGCATTACTAAATTCCCAATTACAATCATCCATTTCTTTTAATAATTTATATCGAGCATTTGCATTTTCTAAAGTTTGATTAAGAATATTTTTTTGATTAGTTTCTTGTTTTAAATTTTCAGAATGCATATTTATTTTTTTCTGATACTTCTCTTTAGCAATTTCATTTTGAGCATACTTTAATCTTTTATTATATCTATCAAGATAATAATTATGTTCATTAATTTTATTCACAGCTTCATCTCGCTTGTATGTTAAAAAACCTTTTTCATTTTCAGCATTTTTTGAAAAATATTTATCTCCATCTCTGTAATCTTTTTTAATCTGACTTAATCTCAAATCATCCCTTATTGTATAATCATGAGTTTTATAAATTTCTTCTGGTATTATTTCAAAAGGATCTGCTCTATAAATTTTAGTATCTTTATTCGGATACGCACCTGGATAATTAGGTGTAGCATTTGGTGGGACCTCATAATGATCTAAACAACCTCCTCCTCCAAGTGTTGTTGAGTATGATACAAAACGCATAACAGGAATCGGACCTTGTGTTACCCCCTTAAAGTTTATTTTAGATAAATTATTTCTATAATTATTTGACAATAGTTGCATTTTAACTCCTTTAATACTTTAATCAACATAGGCTATGTCGATATTATCTTCCCTACATTTCATATGTTTTTTCCAAAGCGCTAAGTCCTCTGGCTTTTGGATATCTTCCATCATTTTGTATATTGTTTCATATTTCTCTTTATGAGCTGGATTATTTTGGATATCAAGATTTCCTTCCAATTCATCTAAACCTTCCATTAAATATTTATTACCTTTCCATCTATCAACATTTTCTGAAGATTTAACTACATAATCCTGCCATTTTTTTAAAGAATCACTTGCATGAGGTGTTACATAAGGTATTGAATATGCAAAATGAGGTTCCATCTCGTTCATTACTTCGTCACCTTTTTTACTTAAAACCTCACGTGCTGCTGCTAGTTTATTTACTACTACTGATGGGTGATAAGTTTTTATCTCTTTTAAATAATCCTTCCAAATACTTAAAGGTTCATTATCTTTTGGTTGTGGACAATTATTTATATCTATTCGGCCAAATCGTATTACTGCCGGATCTACCTTTGTTGTATCGGTACAGGTATACAAAAGCATTATCCCATGACGTTCACAACAATTATTTGAATCCGGTGAATCTTTTAAAAGACATCCATCTGGAAATTTAAACCAGCCTTCAGGATATCCTTCAGGTTGACCAATTTCATCTAATCCACGAACTACAAATACTCTGAATTTACCGTTCTTTTTAAATTCTTCATCATTATTATGCTTCCACATATCCCACCAAGCATCACTTAATGCCGGATATTTTGATTGTTTTCCATCACTTGGATCTATTATTTCTGCTCCGGCTTTTTTTAATTCATCTATCATCCAATTGAAGCGTTCTTCACGAGCTTCTGATTTTGGTCCGGTCAACATATATCCATTTGGAGGAAAACTACCTACAATTTTTTCTGGTTTGCCTTCTTTATTTATTTTATTTCTGAATGGATTTTTTACATATTGTATGCATTCATGTAGAAAACCTTGTTTAAAATCAGCCTCTAAATCAACACCTTTCCATGTATCAACTTTCATCAAATGTACTTCATCCGAAACTTTTTTTGAATTTGTTTTAAATACATTTTTGAAAAATTTTACAATTGATTTTGACTTTGCTCCGGCAATCCCTAATGCACCTAGACTTACAGTCCCCACTAAAACCTGACCTCCGGTTAAACCTGTTTTACCGGTAAAATTAACCGGATAAGATGGTAATTGATGCTGTGTTTTATTATTTGTTTTTTGTGAATAGCCATTGAATGCAATATTATTTGTTATTATCATGATTTTCTCTATTTAATCAACATAGGCTATGTCGATATTATCTTCCCTACATTTCATATATTTTTTCCAAAGCGCTAAGTCCTCTGGCTTTTGGATATCTTCCATCATTTTGTATATTGTTTCATATTTCTCTTTATGAGCTGGATTATTTTGGATATCAAGATTTCCTTCCAATTCATCTAAACCTTCCATTAAATATTTATTACCTTTCCATCTATCAACATTTTCTGAAGATTTAACTACATAATCCTGCCATTTTTTTAAAGAATCACTTGCATGAGGTGTTACATAAGGTATTGAATATGCAAAATGAGGTTCCATCTCGTTCATTACTTCGTCACCTTTTTTACTTAAAACCTCACGTGCTGCTGCTAGTTTATTTACTACTACTGATGGGTGATAAGTTTTTATCTCTTTTAAATAATCCTTCCAAATACTTAAAGGTTCATTATCTTTTGGTTGTGGACAATTATTTATATCTATTCGGCCAAATCGTATTACTGCCGGATCTACCTTTGTTGTATCGGTACAGGTATACAAAAGCATTATCCCATGACGTTCACAACAATTATTTGAATCCGGTGAATCTTTTAAAAGACATCCATCTGGAAATTTAAACCAGCCTTCAGGATATCCTTCAGGTTGACCAATTTCATCTAATCCACGAACTACAAATACTCTGAATTTACCGTTCTTTTTAAATTCTTCATCATTATTATGCTTCCACATATCCCACCAAGCATCACTTAATGCCGGATATTTTGATTGTTTTCCATCACTTGGATCTATTATTTCTGCTCCGGCTTTTTTTAATTCATCTATCATCCAATTGAAGCGTTCTTCACGAGCTTCTGATTTTGGTCCGGTCAACATATATCCATTTGGAGGAAAACTACCTACAATTTTTTCTGGTTTGCCTTCTTTATTTATTTTATTTCTGAATGGATTTTTTACATATTGTATGCATTCATGTAGAAAACCTTGTTTAAAATCAGCCTCTAAATCAACACCTTTCCATGTATCAACTTTCATCAAATGTACTTCATCCGAAACTTTTTTTGAATTTGTTTTAAATACATTTTTGAAAAATTTTACAATTGATTTTGACTTTGCTCCGGCAATCCCTAATGCACCTAGACTTACAGTCCCCACTAAAACCTGACCTCCGGTTAAACCTGTTTTACCGGTAAAATTAACCGGATAAGATGGTAATTGATGCTGTGTTTTATTATTTGTTTTTTGTGAATAGCCATTGAATGCAATATTATTTGTTATTATCATGATTTTGCTGAATCTCCATACATAGCTTTAATTACTTTTTTTACATACTCATCCCTTACAGGTTCTTTGTATTCACCAGTATCAAAAGTTTGTCCAAAATGTTCCTCATACTGATATTTATCTTTGTTTTTCATTAAAAAATCATCAACATTATCTATAACTTTTTTTATTTTTCCAGGAACAAAAGGTAATTTTTTTTCTTTTGCATAATCAAGAATTTCATCATGGTTCAGTTTGTCTTTTCTATTGACTTGAGCAATAAAATGACTGAATACTGCAGATACTTCAGCTTCTGATTTCATACGGCCTATAGGCATCATTAAGCTTGTTCTGTTTTTATCATAATATTCTTCTGTTAGTTTGTTCTTATCATTTATTGTTGCAATCCAAGTGATACCATCTTTTGCAGGGTGCTGGGTTTGATATGAAATTTCTGTTTGAAGCATTTCTGCATCTTTTGCATTCATTAGTTTATCAAAATTGTTTATCATTATAACAGAATGTTCACCATTTTTACCTGCCTCTTGGGCTTTTTCAAAAGTTTTCCAGATTGCAAATATATTCTCATCAGTATCACCTTTGTCCCAAGGTTTATCTATGACAATAGTATTTATTTTCAAATTTTTCTCACGTGCTTTGATACCAATATGTTCTAAAAGAGATTCTGCCATATGACTTTTACCTGTTCCAGGTTCTCCATGCAAAATAATACCTGATGGAACAGTGTATTCAAAAGGAATCTCTTTGCCGGCTTGTTTTGCTTCTTGTGTTTTAATAATAGGAACAACAGCCTGTTTTATTAACTCCAATTTTTCTAACGAATACCCGATAACTTTATTCAAACCTACTTCATGACCATCAAGTTTTGGCTTTATTCCTCCGACATCCAAATCAGCTTGATATTTTTTCTCTGCCTGAAATTCTGATATACCTAATCTCTTTGATAAGATTTTTATATCATCTAATGCTTTTTTATGTAAATTTTTAACATGATAATTCCTTTGTGCTTCACGAGCATTATTTAATTTTTTCTTACCCCAGAAAAATAAATCATCAAGTACATACTTCCCAAAATTTGGAGATGTATTTCTATTTTGCTTAATATTATTAATTTGATAATTCCTTGCAGATATTGGCTGTGATTGATTATTTCTATTTTGTATTGTTCTAAAATTTGTAATAGTTGAAACTTCCATAAACACTCCTTTGTCTAGTATTAGCTTTATCGTATAACTTCAATTTATTTTTTAAATATACACCGTGCTATTTGTTACATAACTTTATAAAATAACGGAAAATATAACCAAGTGGCTAATTTATATATTAATAAAAAAATATTAAAAAAGGCCTGATATAAATATACATCAGACCTTTTTCATTTAAATAATAAATACTATTAAACAGCTGCTAATTCACGAGCTTTTTGAGCTTCAACAACTGCTTGAGCTGCTGCAAGTTTTGCTTGAGGAACTCTGAATGGAGAACAAGATACATAGTTCAAACCAATTCTGTGACAGAATTTAACTGAATCTGGATCTCCACCGTGTTCACCACAAACACCACCAATTAATTTTGGATTTACAGCTTTACCTTTTTCCATAGCCATTTCGATTAATTGACCAACACCATCTTGATCTAATGTTTCGAATGGGTTAGCAGGTAAGATTTTTTGCTCTACATAGTTTTTCAAGAATTTACCTTCTGCATCATCTCTTGAATATCCAAATGTCATTTGAGTTAAATCATTTGTACCGAATGAGAAGAATTCTGCGTGTTCTGCAACTTTATCAGCTGTTAATGCTGCACGAGGAATTTCAATCATTGTACCGAATTTGTATTCAACTTCAATTCCTTTTTCAGCCATAACATCTTTAGCTACACGTACCAAAATATCTTCTGCTGTTTTTAACTCATTAACATGGCCAATTAATGGAATCATTACGTAAGGATGTACTTTATATCCTTCTTTTGCTAAATCACAGCAAGCTTCAAAGATTGCTCTAACTTGCATTTCGTTGATTTCAGGATAAGTTAAACCTAAACGGCAACCTCTTAAGCCCATCATTGGGTTAGATTCTGATAAACCTTCAACGATTTCTAACATTTTTGCATCTTCTGAACAATCTTGACCAAGAGCTTTTTTAGTAGCAACTTTTTCTATTAATTCAACCTTAGAAGGTAAGAATTCATGTAAAGGAGGATCTAAAAGTCTTACTGTTAAAGGTAAATCACCTAATGCTTTGAACATTGCATAGAAATCAGCATATTGCATTGGTAGAAGTTTATCTAATGCTTCTTTTCTAGCTTCTGCAGTTCCTGCAATAATCATTTTTTGTACCCAAGGTAATCTATCTGGATCCATGAACATATGTTCTGTTCTACATAAACCAACACCTTGAGCTCCAAATTTTAATGCGTTTTCAATATCTTTTGGAGTATCAGCATTTGCTTCTACTGTCATTGTTTTAATTTCATCTACCCAATTAAAGAAAGTAGTGAAGTTTTCATCAATACCAGCTTCAACAAGTTTAACAGCCCCTGCCATAACTTCACCTGTACCACCATCAAGAGAAATGATATCATCTTTCTTATAAACAGTACCGTCAGCACCTGTTAATGTTTCTGCTTCTAAGTTGATAATTAAGTCTTCACAACCAGATACACAAGGTTTACCCATACCTTTTGCAACTACTGCTGCGTGAGATGTAGCACCACCTCTTAGAGTTAAAACACCTTGAGCTACTGCCATACCATGAATGTCATCTGGACAAGTTTCTATTCTTACTAAGATAACTTTTTCTCCATTTGCACCACGTTCTGCAGCTTCTTCTGTATCAAATACAATTTTACCAACAGCAGCTCCTGGAGATGCGTTTACACCTGTTGAAATCTTATGAGCTTCTTTTTTAGCTTGTGTATCAAAGTTTGGTAATAATATTTGATATACTGAATAAGGATCAACTAATTGAATTGCTCTTTCTTTTGTAATAATTCCTTCATTACACATATCTACTGCAATTTTTACAGCAGCTTTAGCAGTTCTTTTACCACTACGTGTTTGAAGAATCCATAATTTACCACGTTCAATAGTAAATTCCATATCTTGAACGTCTTTATAACCTAATTCTAATTTTTTAGCAATATCAACATACTGTTTGTATAATTCTGGCATTTCTGTTTCTAATTGAGCGATTTGTTTTGGTGTTCTTATACCTGCAACAACGTCTTCACCTTGTGCATTTGTTAAGTATTCACCATAGAATTTGTTTTCGCCTGTTGCTGGGTTTCTTGTGAATGAAACACCTGTTGCACAGTCATCACCCATATTACCGAATACCATTGTTTGTACGTTTACTGCTGTACCAAAATTGTGATCAATTTTGTTCATATTTCTATATGCAACAGCACGAGGAATATTCCAAGATCTAAATACTGCTTCAATTGCTTCTTGTAATTGAACATATGGATCTTGTGGGAATTCTTTTCCTGTTACTTCTTTAATTACATTTTTATATATTGGAATTAATGATCTCCATCCATCGGCAGAAATTTCAGTATCAGACTTAACTCCTTCTCTTTCTTTAACTTTTTCTACTTCTGATTCGAAGTATTTTTGTCTATCCATTTCCCAAGCAACTGAACCAAACATTGTTAAGAAACGGCGATATGAATCGTAGCAGAATCTAGGGTTATTTGTTAGTCTAATCATAGCTTCTACTGTATCGTCATTTAAACCTAAGTTTAAAATAGTTTCCATCATACCAGGCATTGAAACTCTTGCTCCTGAACGTACAGATACTAATAATGGATTTTCGCTATCTCCAAATTTTTTACCTGTTTGAGATTCAACATCTGCTAAAGCTTTTTTTACATCATCCATCAAACCTTCTGGCATTTTATTACCATTGTTGATGTATTCCATACAAGTTTCTGTTGTAATTGTTAACCCTGGAGGTACTGGTAAACCTAAATTAGTCATTTCTGCTAAGTTAGCACCTTTACCGCCCAAAAGGTTACGCATATCAGCATTTCCTTCTCTGAAAAGCCATACTCTTTTTTCTGCCATTGTTTTCTCCTTTTTGAACATTTAAAAACTACCGTCATTATTGTATCACAAAAACATTTATTTATTACAAATATAGAACATTTTAGCAAAAAAAATTTAAAATATTAAAAAGAGGATATTCAATAAATGAATACCCTCTTTAAATTTTAATTAAATCAGAGATTTAATTAAACAGAAGCTAAAGAAGAAGCTTCTCTAACAACTGATTGTAATGCTTCTAAAGCATCAGCTGGAAGAGCATCTTTTCCTGCTTTTTCTGTTTCTCTTGATTTAACAAATTCAATTCTATCGTTCATACGAGCAACGAATTGAGATGCATATTCTTTATTAGAGAATGAAGCATCAAATCCTTCAATATCCATAATTTCGATATCTGAGAAGTTTTCCCATTTATGGAATTTAGCTGAACCTTCAACGATAGCTTCGATAATTCCTAAAGTATGCTTAGGTTGAACTTTTGTACCCATAAATTCACCTGTATTTAAGATGTAGCAATCTACGCCATCTTCGATTAATTTTTTGAATCTAGTGTAGTCTACTTCTAATGGGTAAACTCTGAATGGGTTAGCGTATGGTTCAACAACTAATGCGTTAGGATCAACACCTTTAGCTAATCTTTCTGCTGATGAACGTTTTGTTGCTAATGTAGCACCCATAGCTGAACCTAATGCTGCTCCTGATAATTTTAATACAGGAGGAATTGTAGGGTCTTTCATTAACCAGAAGATAGCATCGATTGGTTGATCAATTCTATCAACTCTGTTTGGAGACCATAGTTTAGATTTAACAGCACGACCGTTACCATTTCTTACGTCTTCTGTGATTGAAACAACTTTACCGTCTGCTAATTGTATAGCACCAGCATTTTGTTGAGTTAAGATATATTTGTTATCTTCACATCCGATTGGATAATCAGCTGTTTTATCGAAATATGCAGGTTCTAATGCGATTGTGTATTTGTCGTGAACATTGATAACAAATGCGTCATCGTGAAGAACTGTAATATCATATTTGTTATTGTGTTTTGCGTGAGTAATTGTTGATTTACCTGAACCAGATAGACCGAATACTGCAACTTGGAATGATTTTCCACCATCTAAGTTGTAACGTTTCATACCACCGTGGCAAGAAGCGTATCCGTTTCTAGCTGCACAACCCCAAGCTAGAGTTAATGTTCCTTTTTTATGTTCACCAAAGTATCTCATACCTAAGATTGCTGCACAGTTGTGTTCTGGATCAAAGAATGTTAATCCGTATGGGAAGTCAGGGTGTGACCAATCTGGATCTGAATATACATAGATGTCGCCTTCTGGGATTGGTTTTGAAGAATCATACATTTTTGAATATTCTTCATTAATGTATTGGAAGTTTAACATCCAAGAATACATAATATTTTCAAATCCTTCTGGGATTAATAAATGAGCTTTTACCATAAAGTCATTTTCTAAACCAACAACAACTTCAGTTTTATACATTAATCTATCACGAGAAGAATAAATTGCTTCACGGATGATTGGTAATAATTCTTTTAAATCGCAGTTTGGTTCACCAACGATTTTTCTTGCAGCTGCACAACGGCCAACTACTGTTCCATCGTTGAATAATAATTGGTTAGCACCTTTTGGTAAACCAATTTTTTCTGGCTCATATACAGGCATGCCTGTTAATTCAATTGTTCCAGGGCTGCTTTTTGCTAATTTGTAAGCTTCTGAAACTGATTTTACTTCTTCTACATTGTTTCCGAAGAATGGAGCAGTAATAGTTGCTCTTGCAGCTGAAATGATAGATTTCAAGCTCTCTGCACTTTCGTAAAATTCGATTGTACTCATAAAATTTTTCTCCTTTATTTTTACATCTATATGATGCTACCCTATAATATCTCTCAAAGATAGATTTATTTCAATAGATTATAACAAAAAAATACCAGATAATCTGGTATTTTTATAATATTTTTATAATTTATAAAAAGGTGGAGATTATCTCCACCTTTTCTGTTTACACATTAGTCGTTTCCGACATTTTTATAGAGTTTTTTCCATTTATCTGAATAAGTTGTATGTAACAATTCATGAGATAAGTGAGATCCTGGTTTTTCAAGATGTTTTTCATAAAGTTCCTTGATTTCAGGGTTTTCATGAGATTTACGCCATTCATCTGTTGCGTCATCTTCATATAAACCTTCTGCTCTTTTTTCTCGAATTGATAAGTCATCACAACTTTGAGGTTGACCTCCACCATTGATACAACCTCCAGGACAAGCCATTACTTCTAATAATTGATAATCTGCTTTTCCTGCTTTAATTTCTTCCATACATTTTTCTGCTTCTTTCAATGTATTAACAATTTTTACCTTGATTTTTGTTCCTTTTAAATCAAGTTCAACTATTTTTACCAAATTAGTTCCACGCATTGGAGTTATTACAAAATCTTTTAACTCTTCGCCTGTTACCATTTGATAAGCAGTTCTTGCAGCTGCTTCTGCAACACCACCTGATACACCAAATATTGTTGCAGCTCCTGAATATTTTCCAAATGGAGAATCTGCATTTGTTGGCTCTAATGCATTGAAATCAACACCTGCAGATTTAATCAATCGACCAAGTTCTTGAGTTGTTAATACATAATCAATTTCGTATGTTCCATCTTCTCTTCTAAATTCTTTTCTAATTGCTTCAGCTTTTTTAGCTGTACAAGGCATTATAGAAACACTTACAATATTTTCATTTGTTATCTCTGAATAATATTCAGGAACAAATTTCTTTATAATTGCACCCATCATACCTTGTGGAGATTTACAACTTGATAAATGATCTAACATTTCAGGATATTCTGTTTCTAAATATCTTACCCAACCCGGACAACAAGATGTAAATAATGGTAATTTACCACCATTTTTCACTCTATCAACAAACTCTGTTGCTTCTTCCATTATTGTTAAATCTGCAGAGAAGTTTGTATCAAATACTAAATCAAAACCAATTGCTTTTAATGCAGCATTTATTTTCTTTGTAGAATTAACACCAGGTTCTAGTCCAAACATTTCACCAATTGCAACTCTTACTGATGGAGCAAATTGTACTACTACCTTTTTATCAGGATTATTCAATTCTTTCCATACATCATCTACTTGTGATTTTATAGTTAAAGCACCTGTTGGACAAACTGCAACGCATTGGCCACAATATACACATTCACTTGTTGCTAATGCTCGACCTGCCATTGGTTGAACAACAGTATTAGCACCTCGATTTGCGAAACCTAATACTTGTAATCCATGATATTGATTACAAGCTCTTACACAAGCTCCACATAAGATACATTTATTTACATCCCTTACAATTGATGGAGAAGAATCATCTATTGGACGCATTTCCTTTCTTTGAACATATTTTGATACATCCTTAATACCATATTCTTCTGCATATTTTTGTAATTCACAACTACCTGATTTATCGCAAGTTGTACATTCTCTATCATGGTTTGCAAGTAATAATTCTAATACTGTCTTTCTTATTCTTCTTACTTTTGCAGAGTTTGTATGAATTACCAAACCATCTTGAGGTGGCATTGTACAAGAAGATTGAATTCCTCTTCCTTCAATTTCTACAACACACATTCTACAAGCGCCAAATGCATCTTTTAAATCAGGTCTATAACAGAAAGTTGGCACATTAAACCCATTCTTTCTTATTACTTCTAATATATTTGCCTCATTGGTAAATTCACACTCTTTACCATTTATTATCATTTTACCCATTATTTTTATTCCTCATATCTTAAAACTGTTTTATTGCCTTGAATGGACACGCTGATATACAAGCGCCACATTTTATACATTTTTCCTGATCGATTACAAATGGTGATTTCAATTCACCTGATATTGCATGTGCTGGACAATTTCTTGCACATTTTGAACAACCTTTACACAAATCAGGATCGATAGAATATGTCTTTAATGCTGTACATACTCCAGCAGGACATTTTTTATCACGAATATGAGCAATATATTCATCTCTAAAATATTTTAATGTTGATAAAACTGGATTTGGAGCAGTTTTACCTAAGCCACATAATGAACCGTCATTTACTGCATGTGCCAATTCTTCTAATGTATCTAAATCCTCCATTGTGCCATTTCCTTTTACAATTCTTTCAAGGATTTTCAACATATTTTTTGTACCTTCTCGACAAGGAACACATTTTCCACAACTTTCGTGTTGAGTAAAATTCATAAAGAACCTTGCAACTTCTACAATACAAGTATCTTCTGCCATAACAACAAGTCCACCGGATCCTACCATTGCTCCAACACTTCTTAAAGTGTCGTAATCCATTGGTAAATCTAAGTGTTCTTCTGTTAAACACCCACCTGAAGGACCACCAATTTGAGCAGCTTTGAACTTTTTACCATCTCTAATACCACCACCGATATCAAAAATGATTTCTCTTAATGTTGTTCCCATTGGAACCTCAATTAAGCCTGTATTGTTAACTTCACCTGTTAAAGCGAAAGTCTTAGTACCTTTTGATTTTTCTGTACCCATTTGAGCAAACCAATCAGCACCTTTTCTCATAATTACAGGAATATTTGCTAATGTTTCAACGTTATTAATTAATGTTGGTCTACCAAATAAACCTTTATTTGCTGGGAATGGTGGTTTTGGTCTTGGCATACCACGTTCACCCTCTATTGATGCAATCAATGCTGTTTCTTCACCACAAACAAATGCTCCAGCACCTTCTTTAATATGGATTGTAAAACTAAAATCAGAACCCATTATATTTTGACCTAAATAACCAGCTTTTTCTGCTTGTTCAATTGCAATTTTTAATCGTTTAATAGCCAATGGATATTCTGCTCTTACATAAATATATGCTTCATCAGCGCCAACGGCAAATCCTGCTATTGCCATACCTTCTAATAGTTTATGAGGATCTCCTTCCATAACACTTCTATCCATAAATGCACCTGGATCACCTTCATCACCATTACATACTACATAAGACTTTCCACCTTTATTCGCAGCAGTAAATCTCCATTTTGTACCTGTTGGGAAGCCTCCACCTCCTCGACCTCTTAATCCGGATCTTTCTATTTCATCTATTACTTTATCTGGATTATTTTCTTTTAAAACATTTGATAAAGCTTCATATGCATGAACTGATATTGCTTCATCTAAACATTCTGCATTTATATGACCACAATTTTCTAATGCTGTTCTTACCTGTTTTGCATAGAAATTAATTTCTTCACTCTTATAAATATGTTCACCAGAATTCGGATCAACATATAATAACCTTTCAACAGGAACTCCTTTTACAATATGGCTATCATAAATTTCTTGAACATCAGCTTCTTTTACTTTTACATAAGCTGTATGTAATGCCGGAATAATAACTAATACACCTTGTTCACAAAAACCATGACAACCTGTTGGAACTATTGTCATTTTATCGTAATCTGTTAACGCAGAAACATTTACACCCAACTCTTTAAATTTTTCAATTACTTTTAATGAACCATTTGCAATACATCCTGTTCCTGTACAGACTAAAACTCTCAATCCTTGGTTGGACATCTCTTGTTTAACACGTTCTTGTTCTTTTTGTATATCAATATTTAATTCTGTCATTAGTTTGATTCCTCCTTAATGATTGTATCAATAATAATGCCTATTGCATCTGATGTCATTTGAGGATAAACCTTGTCATTGATTACAACTACAGGAGCTAATCCACAAGCACCCAAACAACTTACTATTTCTAATGAGAACATTCCGTCCTCTGTTGTCATTCTTTTTTCGCCAACCCCTAATTTTGTTTTTACAGCATTCAATACACTCATTGAACCTCTTACGTGACAAGCTGTTCCATCACATACTTTTATTTTATATTTTCCTTTTGGTTCTAATGAGAACTGAGCATAAAAAGTTGCTACACCATATACTGTTGCAGGTGATAAACCTTCTATTTTTGTTCCTATAAAAGTCATTGCATCTTCAGGTAAGTATGTATACAATTCCTGAACTTGTTGTAAGATTGCGATTAAATTAGACTTCTTATATTCATAAGATGCCATAATTTCATCAATCTTTTTAAAATTAATCTGAGATTGACGTTCTGTAGTCATACTGGCTCCTTTATTCCTTTAATCGTTCTGTAATTCACAATATAACACCATTTTATTGTGATAAACTCCCCTACATTATACGATTGAAAATAAAAATTGACAAGGACTTTTAATTATTTATATTAGCAAATTTTATTTTTAGAAGAATTATATATAATATGAGTATTAATCCAATATACCCAAGATTACTAATACCAAAACACAATATCAGAGGAATTAATCCTAAATTAATTTACCCTAAAACCGGTAAATCATTTGATTTACCAAGATTTATATCTCCAGAAATGAAAGAAGCAAGAGCGATGAATAAAATTGCAAAACACAATGATTATATTTTTTATTCAAATAGAATTCCTCCTAAAGCAACACCTGAAGATATTATAAAATTAACTGACGATAATTATACCTACAAAAGAGCTGTTTGGATAAATCCAAAGGATTCAAAACCTTATTATTTATTAGAAAATGGTGAAGAACCTAATGGTAATATTAATCTTAAAATTCTTAATAAAGATGGAGAATTTGTTAAAAATACTCAAGTTAAACCTAGAGAAATTATATTAACAGACTTAGACAAAGGGTTAAAAATAAACACAGAAATATTAGGCTACAATTTTAATCATACAGATTTTATTACAATATTAGCAACTAGATTCAATCCTTTTGCTAACTATCAAATTTTTCATATTAATAATGATTCAGATATATCAAAACTAAAAAAATATATTAAACCTGAAACAAGTTGCATATCTTGCTCTTATGGAGTATATCATTATAAATCAGATATTGCTAAAACAGGGAAAGAAATACAAAACAAATTACTTTCTGAATTAAAAAAACATGAACCAAACGAAATTAGCTTACTTGAAAACCTAAAAGAATTATCAAAAAAAACAAGAATTCTTACTAGTAGTGGTAATGATGGAAAAGATAAAGTAGCTGGATTAGTTCTTAAAACAGGATTTGAAGGAGTTGGAGGATTAAACAACAAAGGATTAGTTGATTCTAATTCATCATCAAGAAATAGTTTATTTACACAACATTATGAACCATATAATTTTAATATTATAAAAACAGAAAATGGAATTAATATTTCTGGGCTCAAAGGTTCTGATATTATTCTCGATTGCGAACAAAATATACCTTTAGGAAAATACCTCGGATCTATAAGAGGCACATCTTATTCTACCCCTATTAGAGCTGCAAAAATTGCTCTTAACGAAATGATGAATGGTATTTTATAATTAAATTTTAATTTTTATTAATAAATTCACTAATATTATTCCATTCTTCAACGACTTTGTTAGACCAATTTTTATCAGTAGCATAACCTCCTTTTCTTACTTCTTCAGGTGTAGTTTTACCTCTTGTTATATACACTCTGTATAAAGTTGAGCCTAAATCACCTATACTTTCTTTAAAACTATCAGGTTTTTGAAATCCACCCTTTCTTAGAGTTAGACCTGCTATATTATATTTAGTTCCCTCTGCAGGTGCTCGACCATAAGAAGATTCAACACTTGATATTGCCATCATAAACAATGCATTTACACCATATTTTTCTTGAACATTAAGAAACTCTTGCCCCAATCCTTTTAAGGGGGTGTCTTTTAAATATTCATTTAAAACATCGACATCTCCTTTATATTTATATGTAATATTTGTACTTAAATTAATTTTTGGTAAAATTTCTGCAACTTTTTTCTCAAAGTTTTCTAAGGCTTGTTGAGAAGCATTTTCTATTTTTAATTTATCTATATTTTTTTCTACTCTTAAAGCATCTACAGGTAATGTTAAATCAGATTCTAAATCTCTTTTTAATATTAAGTCAAATTCTGTTTTTATCTTAGAATCCCACTCTTTTCCTTCATTTTTTTCAAAAACTGAATTAAATGATTTTGATGATTTCTGTATTTCATTAAAATCATCTGCACTTACAATATTATCTTTAGAATTAAAATACTTTTGTTCCACACTTTTATTTTTATCGACTTCAAAAGACATAATTATATACCTTATACTTATCTAAGTACTTTTACGATATTATTATTAAAATCTTTAAATATTTAATACTCTTTTTTACTTTTCTTTACAAAAACTATAAATATAAATACTACACAAGTATAGATTTTATTTTTTTGTTTCTCCGGAATATAGGCCTTCTTTTATTAAGTGGTACTTACCTTTTTCAAATATATAAGAATTAACAATATTCTTATTATATGAAAATATCTTTGCAGAGTAAGCCTTTTCTTTATTATTAGTATTGAATATAGAAATTGTTACAATAGGATCCATAAATCGACCATTTTGATTAAATCTATTTATTGAACGCTCTAATGAAATATTTTTTTTGGTAGGAATATGTATAAAATCTATTTTATAACCTTTCTCTGCTGCCTGATTTATTATTTTATTTATACTTACATAATTTCCTGTTGTTTGATAAATAAAATTTTTGCCTTGTTCTAATACCCTTGGTATTATTTCATTTTTTAAAATTTTTCCAGATGCATTATGAACTAAATTTGCACCCTCACCATTTTTATAAACTTCTTTAAACATACCTTTTATATCATCAGAATCTGGAGTATAAAAAGAATCCTTATCTTGTTTCAATAGACTATTTATAATAGTTGATTTCCCTGCTCCTGGAAGCCCATCTATTATAATTAACTTTCTTTCTGCTTTTATATTTTTTAATTTCTCATTTTCTATACTCAAAGTCTCTTTTAGAACTTTTTTATAATAATCGGAACCAACTTCTACGGGTTTTGACATTACATTATTTCTTCTTATCTCTAAAAATTTATCGTTATCAAATTGGGTCATTTTAACTTTATTTAATGCAAAATATTCAAAATCTGACTTAGGAATCAATTCTGCATAATCAGAACATATTCGCACCAAATCAGAATTTGAAATTAAACCTTTCTTATAATAATTAACAAGCATATTTTTAGGAAACTTTATATTCGTATCTATTATATTACCTTCACCTATCGTACATACTTGAAAATTATAACTATACATTTTTTGTTGCAAACTTTTTAATGAATCTGCATATTCTTTTATCTTACCTAATGTTTCATAATGCTTTTCTACAGAACACTGAGTTTTATCATCTAATTTATTTATTTTTTGTGATGCTTTAGAGAAAATATTTAACTTATTCCAAAATCCAGATTTCTTAATTTTTCCAGCTTCAAAGTCTATATTGGATTTATACTTTGGATTCAAGTTAAAATTATTATCAAAAATATAATGATAGCTTTTGTAATTATCCTCTGTCGTAAAATGAATAACATAATTATTATTTATTTTTTTTACACCCATTTCATAGATATTTTGAGGGTATAAATCATTTATTAAAGCTAAACGTTCTTTTAAAACAGGAATATTAGCATTTTTATCCTTACTAATATTTATCAAATCTTTTGGAGAAAGTTTGAAAACAAAAAGTTGCATTGCATTTTGTTTCTCCCTTTCTGAAAAATTTGACAATGTTTTAATATCATTAAATGAAAAGCTAAATAATCCTGCAGGATTTTTTTGACGTGCAAATGGATTAATAAAATTTAAAGTTTCATCTTTAAAATTAGCAGCTTGGAATAATTGATTAGGAGAAAATCGAAGCATACCAGAATCATCTTTTAGAGAAGATATTGAATATAACCTTTTCAATTTATTTCTTGAAAAATTTACTAATTGTTTCAAATCAAAAACATTATATAAAAGCTTATAATGTTCATTTAAATTAGCAAATTTATACAAATAAGTTCTTTTATTTGTGGGAATTGAAGCAAAGTTTTTGGAAAATATATCCTTATCGCATTTAGGTTGAGATATAAATAACGGCTGAAATGGAGCGATTATATTTTCACGAACTTCATATATATTATTATATATTTTAGGGGTTATACTATTCATTTGTTTCAAATTATTTATATATACTTTAAGTTATTATATTTAATTTAAAAAAGCTAAATATTTTTTTTTGCTATATTAAAAAACTTCTTAAAATTTACATAATATTAAATTCTCGCTCTATAATTTGAGCTAAAGTTAATTTAAAAAACCTTCTATATTTAAATTTTTGCTTTCGTGTCACAAATAATTCTTCACAAAAATACTGTTCTACATAAAAATCTTCTGCAACAGTTAATAAAACAATATCTGGTTTTAAGTCAAATATTTTACGAGGAGATATAGCATTATAACCAACACTATCATCATATGTTAACTCTTCTAAATCCATATATTTCTTATCAGAAACAGATATAATATTTAAAGATGATAAATCAAAATTATCCCTTATCTCTTGAAAATATTTTCCTACACCATAAAGTATAATTTTTTTATTTTTATACTTTCTTTTTAATTTTTCAAATTGTTTATTTGCTCTTTGCGCCTTAAACTCATCTATATACTGCATTATCATTCCTCTACACTAAAATTTTCTTCAAGACTTTCATTTTCTTGGTTATAATTCTTTAAAGAAAAATATTTATTAGATAAAATTTCAAAATTTGAATTAAATATTTTATTAAATACATAGCGATACATATTTACTAAAGTTGATTTATCAGGAATACAAGTCTTTAATTCTTCTTTTGGGGAATATACTGCTAATAATATATTATAAATATTATTAAAATTATTCTCTAATGGTATTGAATGATCTGAATGTAATAAAATCAATGAATTTTTTTTCATTTTTTTTTGTATTGTATCTATGTTATTCAAAATTTGTTTATTAATATATTTTTGATAAGTCATATAGTGCTTACCATTCCATTGTTCAATATTTAAAATATCATTTCCGTATTCATCTTTTAAATATGGAAGATGAGGAGCTAATAGATGCATATAATAAAAAGTTGGTTCTTTATTTTTTTCTAAGCAAATATCATTAAATATAGATAAAATTGAACTTATATCTTTACTTAAAAATCTATAATCTTTTTCTTTCAAAATATTAAACAATGAGAAATAATACATTATATTAAAAATATCATTATCTAATTTCTTTAATTTATTAATAAAATCATTTTTATCAATATAATTATGCTCCATACGATTAAAAAAAGGAAGACTATAAACACACATAAACTTATAACCGATTTTTTTTAATATTTTAAATAGTAAATTATCTTCATAATACATCCACATCTTATTTATTTGTTCAAATTGTTCTCTTTCAGGAAAAAAATCATCTATATAGTTAAAATTTAAAAGAGATGGTAAAGAATAACGTGTAGGATAATAATTACTCCTTGGCTCTTTACATATATGAAAACCTCTTTTTTCAAGTTCTGTTTTAAAATATTCATCGGAATATTTAGGATTATTAAACCCACTATGAGCATCTAATATTATATGATATATATCAGGGCAATCTTCGATATTAATATCCTCTATTTTTAATTCTTCATCTAGTTGAAAATCCTCTTGCTCTGCTTTATTTGAAATATTTTTTAAACTAATTAATTTATTTACAATATCAAGTAAAATAAAAAAGCTTATAAAGCAAGAGATTCCAAAAGTTAGTTTTGATATTAATATAGATAAAACAGGGTATAATGTAAGGAAATAATATAAAATACCTAAAAGCATAAATATCACGAATAAATATATTATGGAAAAAAGATATCTTACCTTCTTCAATGTACGTTGATATACACTAAACATAGACATAAATAAATATCCTGCATTAATAACAGCATAAAACGTAAAAGAAAATAGAATACCTGCAATATTAATATTTAAAGTAAATAAATTAAAAACATATATACCACTTATTATCAATAATGATAATTTAAGAATAGCATCTATATAACTTTTAAAAGATATTTCTCCGATATTTTGTGCATAAAAAGAATGGACTGGTATTAAACATAGTATTATAGGAAACAACTTATACACTATTTTCTCCTCATTAAATATAAAATTCTATCTGAATCTTTTAGTTTTATTGTTTCAAGGATATTATAAACTTCTTGAAATTCTTTTTCAAAACTAGATTTATTATAATCACTAAATATATCTTCTCTGGAAGATAATAAAACCTGAACTTTTGAATCTTCTTTAGGAACAAATTCAATTATTAAATATTCTCCTAAACTAGAAAAAAATTGAGCTATATTTTTAAATGGTAAGTTATTTGATATCGCCATATGATGAATCAATGCAAGAGCCATTACAGCGTCTACTTTGAATCTAGAAATAAAGTTTTCTCGTTCATCATTCATAAATCCTATTGCTGGACTTAAATTATTAAAATCTTGAATGAGAGGTAGAATAAATTTTTCTTTGTTCTTTTTCATATGCAAGTAATTATCTTCAACAGCAACAGGATCTATATCAACAGATAGAGTCTTTACCCCCATATTTGAAGCAATTCTTGAAAACTCTCCTCTATTTGCACCTAAATCACACAAAGTTTCAGGTTTTATTTTTTCTAAAAAACTTTTTACAATAACATGTTTTTCATCAAAAGCCTCATTGGAATAATTAGTATTTTCATAATAATTCCCCCACTCGGTAAATATCTTAGGAAAATGTAAGGAATTTATTGTATCTTCTAATGATGATAATAATGCTAACTGAGAATCTAGTGACATTGTTGCCTGTTTTGATTCTGACTGCATTGTATTTTCATATTTTTTTTGAGACAACGAATGAAGAAATATATGTACTAATACACCCATATTTAATTTTGACTTCAATGGTAACATTTTAGACACAATATCCAAAGGGATACCATCAATATTACTTATTAATAACTGATTTAATGAAAAATCTACATAACTCATTAAAGCCAAAGGTGCAAGGAAATGTCTACAAAATTGTCCATAGGCTTTCCAAGGCTTATTCTCTTGATATTTTTCAAATGATAAAGTATCTATAAATATAGGTTTACCATTCACAAATTGAATATTATATGCAGATGCATCCTTTAAAGACATTTTATGCATCAATGCAAGTTTTTGAATTTTTAAAGTCAACAAAGCTGCATCTTTTAATGCTGAAAATGACCACTCATAAGGATAAGTGATATAAGCTATTTGATAAGGCTTTATAAATTTATAAAAAGGCGATGAAACATCAATATCTAAAGAGACTTCTTCATGCTTAACTATTAATTCTTTTTGAAGCAATTCAGTATACAAACCAGACACCATGAAATATTCATAATCATCTTTTCCTAATAAATTAATTTGCCTGTAAATCTCACTATTATGAACAAAAACAAAACCTGCAGGATCTTTGTATGACGTATTCTCCACTTATAATACCCTTCTTAATCATTATTTTTCTTTTTAAAAATTGATGTAAATATTTTTTTTATAAAATAAAATATACTTAATATCCCACCAATTATTGTTTGAAAAATATAACTACCAGAACCTGGATTAATATACGCATATGCATCCTGATTATTAAAGAATAAAATTACAAATAAAACTAACAAAGAAAGTTTTAAATACTTATTCATTAAACTCCTCCTCCTCTAATTAACTTAAAAGCTCCAATCATGGAGCTTTTAAAAATGGGGCGGGAGATGGGATTCGAACCCACGAATATCGGAACCACAATCCGAGGTCTTAACCACTTGACGACACCCGCCATAATTTATATCTTACTGTCATTTCGATTCTTTGTGGTTCCTATCGGAACCAGAATCTACATTTTGCGAGGTCTTAACCACTTAACGACACTCGCCATGTTTTACAAGTCTTATTATAGCAAATCAATTTTTTTCTACAAGTACTAAATTATAAAGAGGTTAAATTATTTAACCTCTTTATAATTTTATTATTTTATAAATTACTTATATAAATTAATTTATTCTTTGGAACATATATCCAATTCCACGAGCTGTTAAGATTAACTCTGGATTTGTTGGATCTGTTTCTAACTTTGAACGTAATCTTGAAATATGAACATCAACAACTCTTGTATCAATTCTATGATCTGCAGGGTATGACCATACATGCTGTAAGATTTCGTTTCTTGAATATGCTTGACCTGAATTATTTACTAATAATTCTAATAAACTGAATTCCATTCCGGTTAAACGAATTCTTTCATTCTTTCTATAAACTTGACGTCTTGCTGTATCAATCTTTATGCTACCTGTTGTAATTACATTCTTAGCAACTGCTTTGCCACCTGTTGGAACAACTACTTCTTTATTATTTGTTCTTCTTAATACAGCTTTAACTCTTGCTTCTAATTCTTTTGGGCTGAATGGCTTAATTACATAATCATCTGCACCCAATTCTAAGCCTGTAATTCTTTCTGAAACATCACCCAATGCTGTTAAAATTATAATTGGAACATCTGATGTTCTTCTGATTTCTCTTGTTACACCGTAACCATCCATTTTTGGCATCATTACATCTAATACAACTAAATCTGGATTTGTTTTATTAAATACTTCTACGGCTTCTTCACCATCTTCAGCTACTACAACATCATAGCCAACCATTTTTAATCGAGTTTCCAAAATTCTACGAATACTTGCTTCGTCATCTGCTACTAAAATTTTTTGTGTAGATCCAGATTCGTGTTGAGAATCTTGTAATTCTTCCTTATCAGTCATTATTAACCACCCTTATGATTATTATGTTACAAAATATTTATTTTCGTGTAGTTTCTTGAATAAATATAAACTTATATTAATAGAATTTAACAAAAATTGCAAGCACTTTTTCTCAATTTTTATAACTGATTTGCTAGCATTTTATTCTTAAAATTGTTTAAATCTTCTATCGTATCAATACCAATGGAACTATCTTCAACAACTGATACTTTTATTTTCATTCCCATCTGCAATGCCCTTAATTGTTCCAAACTTTCTGTTAATTCCAAAGTAGATTGATTTGACCCTGTCATTCTAAATAAAGCTTCACGTTTATATCCATATAAACCAATATGACCATAAAATTTCGAATAACCAACATTTCTCTCAAATGGAATCTTTGATCGTGAAAAATACATCGCATAACCATTATTATCAAAAACACATTTTACTAAATTTGAATCATTTACTTCTTTTTCATCTTTGATTTCTCTAACTAATGTTGATATATCAGCATTGTCATCTTCTTTTAAAAGACGTATTACATTATCTATAGTTTCTGGATTTATCATTGGCTCGTCACCTTGAAGATTTATTATATATGATATTTCAGGATGACGTTCTGCAACTTCAGCAATTCTATCACTTCCACTATTATGCGTATCTAATGTCATTTCAGCTTCAGCGCCAAACATTAATGATGTTTCATAAATTTTTTCATTATCTGTTGCTATTATTACTCTATCAGCTAAAGTTGATTTTACTGCTTTTTCAAAAACCCATTGAATAATTGGTTTACCACCAACTTCTATCAATGGTTTTCCTTTTAATCTTGTTGACTCATATCTTGCTGGTATTATTATTGCTGTTTGATTTTCCATAACAAAAACTCTCCATTATTACAATGTTATAATACCACTAAAATTATAAATGACCATCACAAGTATCAAAAATATATTTTACATTTAGACCATCTCTGTTATATTTTTTTTCGTCTTCTGGTGTAATTTCACGAGTATACATACGCAAACCTCCACCTGAGCCTAAAATTTTTATTTCATGGAAAGGTTTTGATACAAT
>CALUWB010000009.1 GCA_944324375.1 Candidatus Gastranaerophilales bacterium
ATATATGCCCTGAGGCTGCTAACGGCGGAAATATTGCTCTAATAGAAAACGGAGATAAGATTATTATTGATATTCCTAATAGAACTTTAAATCTTATTGTATCAGATGATGATTTAGAACAAAGACGTAAAAATTTAAAACCATTTGAAATTAAGGTTAAAAAAGGTTATCTTGCAAAATATGCAAAATGTGTTCAAGATGCAAGTCATGGAGCGATAATATAATAGCAAAAAAAAAAATTACTAGTTTTATCTCTATTAAGAGGTGAAATTATGGTATCAATTAACAAATTAAATTTTAGTGTAAATAATATTAATTTTAAGTCAAATAAGGTTAATCAAGACAAAGGTAATATAATAAAAGACAATGCAAGCGTCTCAATATATAAGACAAAAGGTTTGCAATTACCTTATTCTCAAAGATCAATTTCTTCTCATATAGATATGGAAGAACTTGAAAATAAACAAAATGAAATTTTATATTCTACATTTAGAGATGATGAATTGTTTGATGATGATAAAGATACTCTTTCTGCTGGTTATTATCATTATGATGACGATGATGTTCTACCTCAAAGGCAATACAAAGATCCAGTGAATATAAATTATCGTATAGATAATTATGATAAATTAACTTCAGAACGTCCAAGAGAATTTGTAATAAATGAAAAATCTATTTCATACGAAAATGAAATTCCTAATATTAATAAAAATAGAGAACTTGTGCCGTTTCAACAATATTTAAATAGTAGGTATAAATCAGATAACCTTAAGGATATCGTTTTTAATGCTTGTATGGTAAATAAAAATGAAAAACGTGAATTATCTCCATTATTAATGAATTCTTTTGTGGCAAATAACGAACTTTATAGTGTAAGGGAATTATCTGATATTTTTAATGGAAGTAAACTTGTGCAGGCAAATGGAGATGAAATTATTGATAATAAATTATTAGAAATAGGTTATGATGCATTAAATCGTTATCCTTCAAATAATAATCTAAAGGCTAAAATGATATTGAATTATTCAAAAGCTACAGATAAAAGAGGAAATGAAGTTTTTTCTCCTCAGAAAAATGCTATTGTTATGAAATTATTAAATTCAAGAGAATCTTTTGAAAATTTACCTATATTAATGTCTACAGTTACTTTCAATTCAACAAAAGGAAGTAGTCGATTTGATGCGAATTCTTTATTTTTTGTGCATAATTTAATGAAACGAGGAATGTCATTATCTGTCGCTGCTGATATAACTAATGCTTGTAAACTTAAAAACTCTAAAGGTGATTATAATTTGAGCCCTGAATTACAAAATTTTGCAGTAAATAATTTACTTGCAAAATCATATAATCCTGAGACTGTAGCTCCTGTTATTAATAGTTTAAAAGTAGATAATAGTAATGGCTCTGAAAGAATTAGTGATAAAGCATTACAATTTACAAATCATTTAGTAGCTGATTGTAAAACGGATGAACAGTTAATTAAATATACTAAATTTTGTAATGTAATAGATAATGTAGGAAATCGAAATTTTGATAATAATAAGGCCCAAGCAATTTTAAATGCTTAGACCTTAAAATAAATTTATTTATTAAATTCAATGAATACATTTTTTATAATGTCGTATCCTTTAAGGAATGTTTTATAATCAACTTTTTCTTTTGCAGAGTGCATATTATAAATATCTGCAAGTCCTAATAAGAATGGTCTAAATTTTTCTCCATTTTTATTTGTTTGATGGGCATATATATGTGTTTCTGCTCCTGCATGGAATGATGATATTTCATTTTTTATTCCAAGTTTTTCGCAAGCTGATGTATGAACTTTTTCGATTCTATCATCTTCAACTTTTTCAAATGGAGGAAGATGAATTTCAAATTTAATTTCTGCTTGAGCTAAATCTTTATATTTATCGTTGAATTTACTAACAATAGATTTCATTAATTCTTTAAGTTCATTTTCTTTTTCAACACTTGCACTTCTAATTGAATAAGTCGCTTTAGCATCAGTGTTTATTATATTTGTTGATGAACGTTCATTAATTTCAGTAATATAATCAGAAGATTTAATTCCGTCAGATACTAATGTACTTACTGCGTTTTGGATTCCACCTGCAATTATTGCTCCAACATTACAAGATGTAATAACACCTGTTTCATCTTTATAATAAACACCTTGAGGTAGGTCGTTAACAAGTTCTGCAATTAATTTTGCTGCATTAACTCTATTGGTATCACCAATATCGTTTCCTGAATGACCTCCCATAAATGCTTTTACAGATAATTTTGCATTAGTGTAACTTGCCCCTGATATCTGTAATTGAGCAAGTTTATCTGCATCACAAACTAAAACATATTTAGACTCGATTTTGTCAAATTGAACATGTTCAATTCCTGACATATTAGTTTCTTCATCTCTTGTAAATGTTATTTCTAAACCACCATGTTTAATATCAGAATTAACAAGTTCTTTAGCTAGAAGAAGAGCTGAAGCAACGCCAACTTTATCATCAGAACCTAAAGTTCTTCCTTTTGCTTTTATAAAATCACCATCTAATTCAAGTTCAACAGGTGAATTATCGCCGACCACATCCATATGTGAAGAAAGCATAATAAATTCTTTGCTATTATCCGTTGGTTCAATTTTTATATATACATTATTATATTCATCAAGTTGACAGTTTATATTATTTTCTTTACAGAAATTTTGTATCCATTCAATTACTTTTTCTTCGTGCAATGAAGGTGATGGGATTTCTGCTAAATTACAAAATATGTTAATTAATTCGTTTTCTTTTCTTAAATTATTAATCTGCACGGAAAAACCTCCTACTTGTTCCATTACTACTATCTGGATTTATTGGTACTCTTATTGGTCGCATACATCTAGGACATCTTCCAACATAAGCTGTTCCTGCTTTATTTTTATATAAACGGCCATAGACATTACAGCAAGTAAAAATAATCCCTAAAAATTTTCGTTTTGATGATGTATTATCTGAATTTTCTTCGCTCATATTTTTTTGCCTTTTTAGCTTTTTTCTCTTGTTCTTTTATTTGTTTATTAGTTAATCTATTATTCCTGGGTTTAGATTTAGTTTCAGGTTGTTTTGGGGTACTACAAATACTCATCATTAATGGTTGTATGTATTTTTCTCCAAAGTGAGCATAATCAAATATACTAAATCCATCAAGAGATAAACTTCTAAGTTCATTTATTTGTTTAATTAAATCTGATTCTGCGCCATTCATAAAAGTAACAAACAATCCAGCATAAAGTTTAGTTTGTGGAGCTTTGTTATTTAATATCTCTTTCATTAAACCTGATGCTGTAACAGGGTCACAAGTAAGGAATATTGGTGTAAATCCATCAACATAATTGTTTATAGACCAACGTTTCCAATCTTGTTGTTTCATATCTAATGCAGCTTGCCTATTAGGGAATATTACAGCTGTTAGGTCAATATTGTTTGAACGACATATTTTTGATGTTCTTCTTACAAAATCAGTAACTTTTCCTCTTCTATATTCACACCAAGATTCCCAAAGTGGTTCGAATTGTGTTAATTCTACAGGGTCAATTCCATATATTGATTTGTATTCTTTTCTTGCAAAATTTGTATAACCCCAACTTGACATATCACTACCTGAATACTTAGGATCAATTGCTTGTGGATATCTTATATAGTCAAGGTTAATTCCATCTGGCTTGTATTTTTGTATAATCTCACATAATAATTCTAATAAGAATGTCTGTACTTCAGGGTTTGCTGGATCTAAGAAATATCCATTATGTTCTGCTATTGATGGTGTAGGTTTATTGAGATTGTAATCTCTTTTTGTAACATTAGCCCAGGATGGATTAATTGATACTATATTCTTAGGATTGTTAGCAGGGTTGCCTGCTCCAATGTAGAATGTTTGGAACCAAATATAAACTTTAATATTTCTTTTATGTGCTTCGTGTATCCAAAAATCTAAAGCATCAAAGTTCTCATAACCTGGGTATACTTTATAGAAACCTCTTGATTCCATAGTTGTACTAGGGAATATTGTCATTCCATGATAATAAGTTTCTATAAATATTGTATTAATCCCTGTTTGAGCTAGGGAATCTAATACTTTACAGATGTCTTCTTGTGTTTTAAATGATGGTCTTATCCATACACCTCTAAGTTCACCTTTTTTGTATGGAATCGCTGAAGCTAATGCTTTATTTGCTGAATCTATTGCAAGTTCTGAGTATCTTTTTACATATAATCTACTTTTCATTGCCTTATCTATATATTTTTCAGCTTCTTGAATATATTGTTGTGTCCTATCTGCATTATATCCAGAATGTGATTGAATATATTTATTTACGATATATTTAACTTCTTTAATTTGACTTTGAGCACTGTAGATATAACTATCTGAGGTTGTATATGCTGTAATTATTTTAGTCTTTTTATCAATGTAAACTTTTGTTCCTACTGTTATATTTTTATTCATCCATGCTTTAGCTTTGCCATGTCCACTTATAACAAGTCCATTTTCAGGGATTAAAGAATCTGCACCACTAATTTCTGTTACAATGTTCCCTACAACAATTGCTTCTGTTCCGAACTCATTTGTATTTGTTCTTATTCCAAATTTTTGAGTATATACAGCCATCTGGTTTGCACCTCTAAACCCTGGGAAATGACTGTTTCTTTTGTTTGTTGCTGTTGTTGGATCTAATAAATCTATTTGATAGCTATCTTTGTTCATCAATACTTCATTTGATTTAAGGGTATAAGGTGTAAATGCACTTTGAGCATTTGCTGCTAAACTGAATAAAAATAAGTTTAAAATTGTTAATAATAAAACTAATTTTTTCATCACATCCCCTAAGCTATCTTATAACTTTTTAATGATACAATATATTTTTTGAGTTTAAGTCCTCTAATAGTAGGATTTTATTATAAAGTTCAAGTCCATTTTGTTCTTGATAAGCTGCTTTGTATTCTACAAGAGCTTGTTTATAATTACCTAGTTTTTCGTATATTGAACCCATTTTCATGAATCTATCATAGCTATATGGATATGGAATTCCTGAGGCTAGTTTGTATTGTGCAAGAGCTTTTCTTATAAAACCTCGTTTATAATAATAATTGCCAAATGAATAACTTGCATATGGGTAATTAGGAACTAAGTTGGTTGCTTTATTAAAATTTGATTTTGCTAATGAATCTTGCTCCATTTCATCGTATAAAATTCCTAATCTTGTATAATTGAATGGATCGCTAGGGTCCATTTTAGAGAGTACGGCATACCTGTTTAAAAGAGCTTGGATATATTTTTTTCTATACTCTGTATCTGTTATTTGTTCGAAGTGATTAAAAAATAGATTAGCCTGATCAGCCAATGCTTTTTTATCAATTTTAGAGTAATCAATAGGTACTTCGTATTCTATGCTTGCAAAATTTGTTGCAAAACACATGTTAGAAGTTGCGATAAATAGAATAAAGAATATGTATTTTTTTATTTTGTTCATCAAATTAATTATAACAAATTTTGATAATTTTATGTAGGGGATTAATATGATAAATCTTATTTTTATATTTTGTTTTATAATTTTCGCATTACTTACAGCTATTGCAATGATTGTAATGGGATATATTTTTTCTTATAAATCAAGTGATAAAGTTAAATCTTCTACTTATGAGTGTGGGCTTGCTCCTGAAACATCTGCTAAAATTTGTTTCAATATTAGATATTTTAATTACTTAATATTATTTTTGGTCTTTGAATCTTCATTAATCTTTATTTATCCTCTTTGTGTTTATTCTGGGGGATATAATTATTTTGAGCTTATTACATTATTCTTATTTCTATCCATGTTGTTAATTGTCGTTTTTTATTCTGTAAAGAGAAAATTGATTGGAGGAAAATGATGAATTTTATCTTAACAACAATTGATTCAGTATTAAATTGGGGACGTGCTAATTCAATTTGGCCATTAACTTTTGCAACATCTTGCTGTGGAATAGAGATGATGTGTGCATCAGCTTCTAATTTTGATATTGCAAGATTTGGTTCTGAAGTTTTTCGTCCATCTCCACGTCAAGCTGATTTATTAATTTGTGCAGGTACAGTTACTCATAAAATGGCTCCTTTATTGTTGAGATTGTATCAACAAATGCCAGAACCTAAGTATGTTATTGCTATGGGTGCTTGCACTTGTGGAGGTGGAATGTTTGCGTCTAAGGATTGTTATTCTGTGGTAAAAGGTATAGATAAATTTTTGCCTGTAGATATATATCTTCCAATGTGTCCTCCAAGACCTGATGCTCTTTTTGATGCTGTTTTAAAGCTGCAAAAGAAAATTAAGAAAGAATCAATTCTTAAAAGAAAGAATTTTATGGATGGACATAAAATTTACTTTGAAGAGCGAGATGAAATTTTAGTATTAAAAGAGGAAAGTAATGAACATATTTGAAATGATTAAAGATAAGTTCCCAAATGTTAAATTAGCTTCTGAAAAAATTGAAGTAGAAGTTGATGATTTATGTCCAATTTTGGAATATTTAAAAACAACTCCAGAACTATCCTTTGATATGCTTTTGAGTATAATTGCCGTTGATTATATGGATAAAGTAGAATTAATTTATCCTGTTATATCAACTTATATGAACGAGCGAATTAATTTGTCAACAAAGGTTCAAACAGATGCACAATCGGTTATTAATTTATATCCTAGTGCGTATTTTGATGAATGTGAAATATATGATTTATTTGGGGTTAATTTTATTGGAAATAATAATTTAAAAAGATTATTAATGCCTAAAAGCTGGATTGGACATCCATTAAGAAAAAATTATGAACTAAAAGATAAGAGGTTGAGTTGGAATGGATAAAATGGTTTTAAATCTTGGACCTCAGCATCCTTCGACACATGGTGTTTTACGATTGATATTAGAGCTAGATGGTGAAATTATAACATCTGTTGAACCAGAGGTTGGATATTTGCATCGTAGTTTAGAAAAAATGGCAGAATCTAAAAGCTATATTCAATATTTACCTATGGTTGATAGAGTTGATTATCTAAGTGGGTTCTTTTATTCGTATGCGTTTTGTAATGCATATGAAACGTTAAATCATATTCAAGTTCCTGAGTATGCAAATTATATAAGAGTAATGTTTATGGAGCTAAATAGATTGGCTTCTCACTTATTGTGGTTGGGAACTTATTTATTGGATTTAGGAGCAATATCCCCTATGTTTTATACGTTTAGAGAACGCGAAGATGTCGTAACTTATTTTGAAAAAGTTACGGGACAAAGGTTAATGTATAATTACTTTGTTTTTGGTGGGGTAAGGCATTGTGATATTTATTTGGATGAAGCTTTAAGAATTGTTGATAATATTTATAACAAGATTGATGAGTATGAGGATATTATTACAGAAAATCCTATTTTTCTTTCAAGAACAAAAGATATAGGAATAATATCAAAACAGAAAGCTCTCGATTGGGGATTAACCGGACCTAATTTAAGAGCTAGTGGTATTTTGCAAGATTATCGTTCTATTATGCCAATATATGATGATTTAGAGTTTGATATTATTTTATCTTCTGAGGGAGATTGTTATAGTCGATATATTGTTAGAATTTATGAGATGCGAGAATCTGTTTATATTATTAAACAATGTATTGAATATCTCCAAAATATTAATCTTAGTAATGTTCCGTTGAATAATTTTTACCATAAGCAAAAACAGCATGAGGGGGAAATATATTCTTTTGTGGAAGCTCCTAGAGGTTTGACAATGTGTTATTTAAAATCTGTAGGTGAAGATACTCCTTATCGTGTTAAGTGGAGAACTGGTTCTTATTATTCTACTCAGATTTTAAAAGATATTTTAAAAGGAGTGTATTTATCTGATGTGATGTCAATATATGGATCTTTAGATGTTGTGTTACCGGAGGTTGATAGATAATGAATTATTTATTATGTACTCTGTTTGAAATTAAGTGGCTACCTGATATATGGGCTGTTATTTTAGTATCAGTAATTGGTTTTGGTGTTGTTATTTCACTGCTAATATTAACTGTATTATTTTTAGTCTTGGCAGAGAGAAAACTTCTAGGTTTTTTTACACAAAGAAAAGGACCTAATAGAGTTGGGCTTTGGGGAGTTTTACAAACAACTGCTGATGCAATAAAACTTTTATGCAAGGAAAATATTGAGTTGTTATCAAGTGATAAATTTATATTTACTATTGCTCCAATTATGGCTTTTGCATCTGTAATATTACTATGGTGTCTGATTCCATATAATTCTGAATTTCATTTAATAAATTCATCTGTTGGAGTTTTATTGTATTTTGCAATAGCATCTCTTCCTATGATTTTTCATTTTCTGGCAGGTTATTCAAGTAATAATAAATATTCTTTGATAGGTTCATATAGAAGTTTAGGTTTGACTTGTAGTTATTCAATTGTACTTATGCTTTCTGTAATGTCTGTAATTTTTCTTTCAGGTACTATGGATTTAGATAAAATAGTTCTTTTTCAATCTAAAACTTGGATGATTTTTTCTAATATTTTAGGTTTTCTGATATTTTTTATTGCAACTCTAGCAAAATTAAATCGTTGTCCTTTTGATTTATCAGAGGCAGAGAGCGAAATCGTTTGTGGGTATCATACTGAATATTCTGGCATGAGGTTTGCAATGTTCTTTTTAGGAGAATATGCAGAATTATTCGTTATGTCTATGTTAGTTGCGATTTTATTTTTTGGTGGATATTTACCTCCATTTGGTATGTACTTGGCTAATGCCTTTATGGGGAATTGTGAGTTCTGTTCTTATTTTATATATTTTGAACAAACAATTTGGTTGTTTATTAAAACATTGATAATTGTATTTGTGATTATTTGGATAAGGGCAACTTTACCAAGATTAACTCAGGTTAGTACATTAAATATGTTTTGGAAATATATTATTCCGATATCAATATTTAACTTGATTATGATAATTATGATGAGGGCTTTATGGTAAAAAAAATATATCTTTCAATAAAAGCAATTCTAAAAGGGCATTTTACGGTTTTAAAACATTTGTTTCGTAATTCTGTAACACTCGAGTATCCTGAAGTGCATCCATTTTTAAACCATTATTTTAGAGGCCGGCATGTTTTGGAAGGTTGTAGAGGTTGTGGTTTGTGTAAAAGGGTTTGTCCGTCAGATGCAATTATGATAGAAAAAAATGACAACAATTATCTAAATAAATATGTTATTGATTATTCAAAATGTATTTTTTGTGGGAACTGTATGTTTTATTGTCCAACTCATTCAATGAAAATGTCTAATGATTATGAACTTGCCAAAACAAATAAATCGCAGCTATTAACAGATATTTATTATAAAGGGGTATAAAGTTTGATATGTCAATTAATTCATTCTTTTTTATATTGTTTTCAGTATTAATGTGTATATCTTCTATATTTAGTCTTTTATCAAAGAAAATGATTTATACCTTATTGTGGGCAATGGTTGTATTTTTAATGATTGCAGGATTGTTCTTGTTATTGGGTGCAAAATATAATTCAATCGTTCAATTTTTAATTTATGTTGTCACCATTCCTGTATTAGTTGCAGTTTCTATAATGTTGATAAAGCAAAATTCTGAGAAACGAATTATAATGCTGAATTCGTTTTGGAAGATAATTGGGATTGCGATATTAGTAATATTAATTGGGGAATTTTTCTCGCTAAATAAAGATGTGTTCGAAATTGTTAAGGCTTGTTTTGTATTTGTGAATCCGTATTCTGATTTAGATTCTTTTGTACAAAATATTTTAGAACGATATCCAATTTTATTATTAGAGTTTGGACTTGGATTGATTATTACAGTTATAGGGCTATCTAATCATGAATCATAATTTATTAAATTGTATAACTACATATTATTATCAAATTGATGCAATATTACTATTCTTTGTAGGATTATTAGGTGTTGTTTTTTCTCGAAATCTTATAAAAATACTTTTATCTATTGAATTTATGTTTAATGCTGTAAATTTAATCTTTGTATCTTTTTCAAGTTATATTCCAAATAATAGTTATTTAGGTTATACCGTTGTTATTTTTTCAACTGCGATATCTGCTTTAGTTTTAGCAGTTGGGTTATATTTTACCAATATTCTTAATCAAAAATTTGGGACGATAGATGTTAATAAAATTTATTCTAAATATAAGGAAACAAATAAATGTTAGAGGATTTTTCTTGGTTTATTCTTGTCCCTATATGGGTATCAATTTTAATAATGGGCGCTAGATTCTTAGGAATAGGATTTTCTAAGAGAAATACTGTATTAATGTCAATTTTATCCACATTAATTTCTGCAATATATTGTGGGTATGCGCTATTTTATACTTATAATAATTCTCCTGTTGAAGTTAGTTATAATTTCTTATCAATAAGAGAGTTAAATTTTACAGTCGGTGTTTATGTTGATATGCTAAATTCATTAATTGGGTTAGCTGTTTCAATTATTACTTTTATAATTTATATTTATTCAGCTTTTTATATGGATAAAGAAAAAAGTTTTTCGCGATTTTATTCATTAATGAATATATTTAATAGTACTATTTTAGGTTATATATTTAGCCCAAATTTATTCCAAATGCTAATATTTTGGGAGTTAATAGGTGCTGTTAGTTATTTATTAATCGGTTTTTGGTATAACAAAGCAAAAGTGTCTATTGATGCAAAGCGCGTATTTTTAATTAATGCAATAGGAGATGTGTTGTTATTTTTAGGATTTGTAATTGTTTCTATGAACGTTACAGATTTATTAAATGATATGTCTTTAGTCTCATTACCATTTGCCAATCTTAACCTTATAGTATCTTCTTTTTATGCATCGACTACACCAGAAATTTATTCTTTTGTGTCATTGTTGTTTGTGTTTGCTGCAATCGTAAAATCTGCTCAATTCCCAATAAATTCTTGGTTGATAAATGCAATGAGTGCTCCAACTCCTGTTAGTGCATTAATTCATTCTTCAACATTGGTAATGACGGGAATTTTCTTATTAATGCGAATATTTCCACTTGTTGCATCTGATATATTATCTTTAAAAATAATGATAGTTTTAGGTAGTGTAACAGCTTTATTAACATCTTTTTCTGCATTATTACAGACAAATATTAAAAAGGTTCTTGCTTATTCAACATCTTCTCAGCTTGGTCTTGTAATGGTTGCTCTTGCTCTTTATAATCCAATAGCTTCAATTGTATATCTTGTGTCACATGCATTTATAAAAGCCTTATTATTTATGTGCGCAGGTGTTGTTATAAAGATTGTTAACAGTAAGAATATTTTGTTTATGGGAAAATTTAGAGAATGCTCACCAATTGTTGCTTTGAGCTTTCTTGTTGGTGCTTTAGCTCTTTCTGGCTTAGGATTTTCAGGTTTTAATGCAAAATCTTTATTAGCAAATGTTTTTGCAAATACTTTTTACCTTAATTTCCTATTTGCAATCATTGGTGCTTTAACCTCTTTATATATATTTAGACTTTATTTTCTTGTTTTTGAAAACAAAGCAGGGTATGAATGTTCTGATTTAGAAAATTATAATAATCCAAAATATAACATTGCATATGGTACATTAATTTTTATGGCTTTGGCTATTATATTATCAAGCTTTATAATTCCAAACGGACATTTTTCAGTTTTATACTTACTAAATCTCTTTATGGGAATTCTTGCTTATTATTTATATAATTTTAGAAATAATTTTAAGTTAAATTCAACCTTGTATCATATCATTGTTAATGGATTTTACATAAATAAAATTTATTATTGGGGAGAAATTTATTTATACAAATTTTTTACCAAATTAATATCACTTTTTGATACTTATATTTTAGGTGGAATAGAGTATTTAGTTAGAGGGGTAATGCTAACCTTATCTAAGGTCGTTCATCAATTACAAGTAAATAATTTCCAATCTTATATTTGTTATGGGGTATGGTGTTTATTATTTGTAATTTGTATTTTTATTGGTCTATATTCAGTGATTTTAAATATATTTGGAGTATAAATTATGGAGTCTTTTATTTCAATTCCTGTATTAATGTTTTTGCCGTTAATTGTTGCAATTCTTATTAATCTCCCTATGATTAATAGAAATTATATATTAATCAGAAGATTTGTTTCGGGTTTTTCTGTTGTTTATACTTTGTATTCCTTATTATTATATGTCTTTTACATTAACGAACTTGATACTTTGCAATTTAATCCTGAATATATTTCATCAATTCCTTTTTTGAATAATAGTATTTTAAATCAACTAGGTATAAATGTTAGTTTTGGAGTTGATAGCTTATCAATTTTAATGATAATTTTAACAAGTACAATATTTATGTTTTCAATATTGGGATCTAAATTATTTATAAATAAACATCATAGAACTTTTTATACATTAATACTTTGTCTTGAAAGTATCTTGGTTGGAATATTCTCATCTATTGATATGTTTGTGTTTTTTGTATTGTGGGAATTAGAATTAATCCCTATGTATTTATTGATAAGTCTTTGGGGAGATAAAAAATCTAAAAAAGCAGCATTGAAATTTGTTTTGTATACATTTGGTGGAAGCTTATTTATTCTGCTAGGAATTCTATTGTTATATTATACTAATTTTTCATTAAGTGGTGATTTGACTTCTGATATAAGTAGGATTGGTGTGAATAATGTTCCATATATTCTACAATTAGTTATGAGTATATCTTTCCTTATAGGATTCGGTGTAAAAATTCCTTTAGTTCCTTTACATAGGTGGCTAGCTGATGCCCATACAAATTCGACACCTCCTGTGAGTATGGTTTTGGCAGCTATTTTATTAAAACTTGGTGTATATGGTTTGATTAGATTTAATTATGCACTTTTGACTTTGGGCTTTATGACATTAACTCCAATATTGGGTGGAATTGCATTAATAAATATAATATATGGTGCAGCTTTAGCATATTATCAACAAGACATTAAGAGAATTGTTGCTTATTCTAGTATTTCTCAAATGGGGCTTGTAATTTTAGGCCTTGTTTCAATGAATTCAGTTGGATATAAAGGTGCTGTTTTTCATATGATATCGCATGCATTAGTTGCAGCAGGTTTATTTTTTGTAGTTGGTATTATTAAGTTAAAATTCAGAACAAGAAATATCAAAAGACTATCAGGGGTTGCAAATGTCTGTCCTCGTTTGTTTGGATTTACTTCTATGATTGCTCTTGCAGGGATTGGAATTCCTTTCTTGTCAGGTTTTATTGGTGAATTTTTATCAATTTATGGTGCTGTAATATCACAAATTTGGATTCTAAAGTTTTTTGCTTTTGTTGCAATTGGAATAATTATTTTATCAGCATTGTATATTTTAAGGCTAATTCATGAAGTATTTTATGCAAATTTACCTGATAAATATAACCAAGTTCAAGATATTGCAGTTCATGAATTTATAGTTCTAGGTGGAATATCGTTTTTGATTTTACTTTTAGGTGTGTGTCCTTATATAATAATCAATTTTCTAAATGCGTAAGAGGTTTATATGTTTAATTATGATAATGTTATAAAATTTGTTCCAGAAATAGTTTTAATGATTACAATGTTTATACAATTTATTCTTTCTTTTATTTCGAAACGAAGAATTGCAAATTTCGTTTCTTTATTAGGAATGTTTATATCTGCAATTTCTTTAATAAATTCCTTTATTTATCCAACTGAATTGTATATTACATTTTTTAAGGTTTTGATATTAATTTCATCTATAATTGTATTAAACTTAACTTCTTGTAAATCAGTTATAAAAAGATTATTCACATTTAATATTTTATATCTATCATCTGTGTTTTTCTTAATGATGATAGTAAATTCTAATGATTACTTAAGTCTATTTTTTAATATCGAGTTATTTAGTTTATGTTTGTATTTTTTAATATCTATTGATAGAAAGAAAATAACTGTTGCTGAAACAATCAAATATATGATTATGTCTGTATTATCATCAGCTTTTTTACTTTTGGGGGTTAGTTTTATTTATGGCTTAACAGGTAGTTTAGAGTTTTATAACATAAGAGAATATTTTGCATATAACCAAAATTATACTTTTTCATCCTCAATAGTTCCTTATATATTTATATCAATAGGTCTATTCTTTAAATTAGGTGTATTCCCATTTGGAAATTGGGTAATAGATATTTATAAAAATATTAATACTAAGCTTGTCACTTATATTTCTGTTATTCCAAAACTTGCGATATTTACTGTATTAATCAAGATATTACCTTCTATTATATCTTTTGAGTTTTCATTGTTTATAATATTTCTTGCTTGTATTACAGGAGGATTTGGTGTGTTGTATGGTTTAAAATCTAAGAATTTAAAAGAGATTATGGCATCAAGTTCTTATATAAATGTTTCTTATATGTTAATGGTTTTAGCA
Source organism: Candidatus Gastranaerophilales bacterium (assembly GCA_944324375.1). Classification (GTDB taxonomy): domain Bacteria; phylum Cyanobacteriota; class Vampirovibrionia; order Gastranaerophilales; family Gastranaerophilaceae; genus UMGS1585. The sequence goes on from CALUWB010000009.1 coordinate 14,464, forward strand.
CTTTACACGAAAATTTCTTTATCTGCATTGATGTTTTATTGGATTTGCTATGTTTTTATGAATATAGGTGCTTTTGCAGGAATTCTAGTTCTTGAACATTCAGGATTTACAAATAATTGTGTTGATATAAGAGGATATTTTTATAAAAATCCAATATTTTCACTTTGTTTTATTGTTTGTATTGTTGGTTTAATGGGGTTTCCTATAACGTCCGGTTTTGTCGGGAAATTATATCTTGTATCAGGTATATTAAACTCTGGAATAATATCTATTCCATTATTGTTGTTTATGTTTTTCTTAATGGTATCTTCTGTTGTTATTTATATGAATATAATTAAAAGGGGTTTTGAAGATAAATATTTCAAAGATACTTATTTTATCAAAAAAAGTGCAAACACTTATATTTTATATGTCTGCACTTTAGTTACTATTTTTATTGGTTTATTCCCGGTTTGGGGAATGAAGTTTTGTGAATTAGTTTCTTATTATATTTAAACTAATCCAAGATTTTTATGCTTTTCATAAATAGAATTAACTAAATTATCTAATTTCTTATAGTCATCTTCAGTTATTCTGCCTTTAACTTGAATAGGTTCAATAACATTAAGTTTAAGTTTAGATACGCATTCAGCTAAAGGTTCAAATAATTTTCCAGCCCAACCGTATGAACCAACGAAAGATGCTATTTTTAATTTAGGTCTAAGTAACCCTGCAAGATAAGCAATGTTAACAGAAGCTGGGTGAGGACCTGCAAGAACCATAGATGTTCCAAGCACCATAGATGTCGCATCAACAAGTCCCATTGCTAAATCTCCTAAATCCCCTCTTATGATATCATATTTAAGAGTTTGAATACATTTTTTATTAAGTTCTGTTTCAATGTAGTCAATCATTTCTTTTGTTGAACCATACATTGAAACGTAAGGAAGAAGAACTAGGTTTTTACCTTCATCTTTTGTCCAATCTTCATATAAATCCAAAATGTCAGAAGGATTGTTATATATAGGTCCGTGACTTGGACAAACAATGCTAGGATTTAATTCTTTTACTAAGTTAGTATATTTTTTGCAAAGCATTCTAAATGGCATCATGATTTCTGCATAATATCTTTTAGCACTATGTGTTAACTCTTCACAAGGTTTAGCAAATACATCTTCAAATATGTAGTGAGCACCTAAGAAGTCACAAGTGAATAAAATATTATCATCAATATCATGTGTAAACATTGTATCAGGCCAGTGAACGTTTGGTGCAAAGATAAATTGAAGTGTTTTATTTCCAAGAGATAATTTGTCTCCGTCGTTAATAATTTTCATTTTACTTCTTGGTACAAATAACATTTCATTAAGGTTTTCTGCGCATTTAGAGTTTGTTACAACAATAGCTTCAGGGAACTTTTCTAATAATGCAGGTATTGAACCTGAGTGATCTTGTTCCCCGTGATTTTCAATAATGTAATCAATTTTTGTAATCCCATTTTCATCAAGATTTTTTAAGTATTCTTCAGTTTTAGGTGGATACATAGTATCAATAAGTGCGACTTTTTCAGAACCTTTAATAATGTAAGAATTATAACTTGTACCATGTTCTAATGGGATAAGTTCATCAAAGATTGCTCTGTTTTCATCATTAAGACCACAGTATAAAACATCTTCTTTTATTTCTTGAAATTTCATTTTTCTCTCCTTTTTTATTAATTTTATCATGCAAATAGCAAAAAAAAATATTTATATGTTTTAGTTAATTAGGTATTATCATGGTAATTAGTTTAAGTAATAACAATAGTAAATATTTTATAAATCAATCACGATCACAGAATATAGAGCCAAAGACCAAATTGTCAAAAAATCAAAAATTAGGGATTCAATTGTCTACAGCTGCTGGGGTTATAACAAGTTTAGCAATACTTGCAAAAACATCTAAAACACCTTATTCATTAAAAATATCAAAAATGGTTTCAACTCCTTTTAAAGATAGTTTTTTAGGAAAAATTGAATATGACCTAAAAAATGTTTTGGTAGTGGGAGCAGGGTCTTGTGTAGGTGGATTATTAGGTGGTGTTTTCTTTGATAAAAATAAAAATAATCGTCAGGCAAAATTAAGAGAGGCATTAGTTCAATATACGAATATTGCAATGCCAATAGCAACAGTCCATTATATGTCAGAATTGGGAGAGTTCTGTGCAAATAAAATGTCTAAAGGTGGCAAATTCTTAAATGCTATGGCTCCAATTGTTGGTTTAGGTATTGGAATTTTTGTAGGTAATAGATTATCAAATAAATTAAACCAATTGATATTCCATAAAAAAGATAATAGGCCTGTAGAATTGACCGATATGTCTGCTCATTTAGATGATATTTGTATGACATCTCAATATATAGTAAAAGATAATATTTTAACCAAATCTGCATCAAGATTTATTCCATTAGCTTTGATGGTTGCAGGATGTGAGATTGGTAAAAAACAAGAAAAAACTAATTAATGTGATAGTGATATATTAGGGAGAGCTTTTGTTTTTTTGTTGCTACAAATTTTTGTTTGTATTAATATGTGTAATTGTCACACTTAAAGAGGGGAAGTCGTTATATGCGCGAATTGTTTAATGATTATGTAAAATCAATTACAACTTATATTATGTTCCAAATCAAGGCAAAAGCTAATCAATTAAAACCTGAATTGGATAAAAAGGGTAGAAGCCCGATTTTCTTATCAATGGGCGCACCGACGGAAAATCCTCCTAAGTATATGTTTGATGTATTAAAGCAAGAATTAGATAAAGATGGAGTTCATACATATTCAACCCCAAAAGGTGAAAAATATTTCTTAGATGCAGTTGCAAAAAGAATGAAAGATAGATTTAATGTTGAATTGGATCCATCATCAGAAATTTGTTCATTAATTGGTTCAAAAGAAGGTTTAGCAAACTTAATTAGAATTCTTTGTAACCCAACAACAAATGTTGAAGAAAAAGATGTTATATTTGTTCCAGATCCAGGTTATGCATCTTATGATCAGATGATAACAATTGCAGGAGGAAAATCTTATCCAATTCCATTGACTCCAGAAAACAATTTTATGCCAAATTTAGATGAGGTTTGGGATAGTTATATAAAAGAAGGTGGTAAGGCAGAAAAAGTTAAGGCATTTATTATTAATTATCCAAACAATCCTTTAGGCGCGACAGCAACAAGAGATTACTATAAACACTGTATAGAATTTGCTAAAAAACATAATATCTTATTAATGTCAGATGCAGCTTATGCTGATTTATATTTTGATGAGTCTGATAGACCATTTAGTATATTGGAGTTTGAAGGTGCAAAAGATGTAGCAGTAGAATTCTTTAGTTTCTCAAAACCTTATGCAATGACTGGTATGAGAGCAGGTTGGATATGTGGTAATAAAGAAGCTGTTGGATTATTTGCAGTATTGAAATCAACTATTGATAATGGTTTATATAAGCCATTACAAACAGCTTGTGCTGCAATATTAAATTCAAAAGAAGGTGATGAGTATACAAGATTAGCTAATATAAATCTTAAGAAGAAACAAGATTTGTTTGTACAAGGAATGAAGGAATTAGGCTGGCCAGAATTTAATGTACCAAATGCAACATTCTATTTATGGATGCCAATTCCTCCAAGATACAAATCATCACAAGAATTTACTGATGAGTTATTAGAAAAATCAGGGATTGTAGCTGTTCCTGGTCATGCTTACGGTAAATATGGCGAAGGTTTCTTTAGAGTATCTATCGTATGTACAGAAGCTCAAATAACTGAATGTATAGATAGAATGAAAAAAGACGGATTTACATATCAGGGGTAAATTAGCAATTAATTTATATTAAACAAATAATTTATTATTATCTAAAACACAATTCTTTCCATAAGGGATTGTGTTTTTAGTATCCTCGTGTGAAATATTCAATTCAGAAATTGTTGGAATTTTTAATTCTTCTGATATTTGATTAAATAGATATTGTAATTGTTCAGGATATTCAATATCTAAAAATTTACCCAAAGCTAGACCTTTTATGTTTTTCCTAAACTTTTCTATGTTTAATAATTGAGTAAACATTTTATCTATCTTGTACACAGGTTCATTTAGGTCTTCTGCAAAGAATATAAAATTTTCATCTGGGATAAAATCAATTCCTGCTAATGAAACAATAGATGCTAAATTCCCTCCCCACATAATACCTTCTGCTAGACCTTTTTTGTTTACAATTGGCGCTTCTAAGATTTGTTCTTTATGTTCTAGTGCATCAAAAAAACTATCGATTGTATATTTATCAATTCTTTCAGCTCCAAAATCTCCCTTCATCATTGGGGAAGAATATGTTATTAGATTAGCTCTTTTTAAAAACATCGCAGATAAAACAGTTATATCAGAATAGCCACAAAAATTCTTAGGATTATGTTTAATCAATTCATAATCAATCTTATTGATTAATCTTAAAGCACCATAGCCTCCTCTTGCACAAATAATAGTATCTATTTCTTTATTAGAAAATGCCCAATGTAAATCTTCTAATCTTTCTTCATCTGTTGCAGATAAATATCTATCTTGCGAGAACATATGTTCTGAAAAAACTACGTTGTATCCTAAACCTTCTAAAAAGCTTTTAGCTCTAAATATTGGCTCTTTATCTAAAATAGGTCCTGATGGTGCAATAACACCTATTGTGTCACCTTTTGTTAACGGTTTTGGTAATATGTAGCTCATAACATCTCCTTTTGTGATACAATTATAGCATGGGCGAGAATTATATACCTTTATATAGAAAATACAGACCACAAAAACTTGAGGAGGTAGTAGGGCAAGAGCATATAAAACAAGCTCTTTCTAATGCTATTAATTTAGGTAAAATTTCTCATGCTTATTTGTTTACAGGACCTCGAGGAACTGGTAAGACATCAACTGCAAGAATTTTGGCAAAATCTTTAAACTGTGTAAATGGACCAACTGTAGAGCCATGTGGGAAATGTACAAGTTGTGTTGATATCACTAATTCTGTTCCTATTGATGTTATTGAAATCGATGCTGCAAGTAACAGAAAAGTTGAAGATGCTCAAAATATTCTTGAAAAAATACAATATGTTCCTGTTAATGGGAAATACAAAATTTATATAATTGACGAAGTTCATATGCTTACAAATACAGCATTTAATGCTTTGTTAAAAACATTAGAAGAGCCACCCAAAAATGTTGTATTTATACTAGCAACAACGGAATCGCATAAGGTTTTAGATACTATCAAAAGTCGTTGCCAAAGATTTGATTTTAGAAGAATCACAACTGATGATATTGCAAAACACTTAAGATATATTTCTGATAAAGAAAAAATAAATATTTCAGATGGGGCATTATATTCCATTGCTAAAAACTCTGCAGGTGGTATGCGTGATAGTATTGCATTGCTTGATCAAGTAAGTATTTTAGGAGAATCAAAAGAAATTACAGAAGATGACATTAATAACCTTTTAGGCCGTTTATCTTTTGATGTTTTATATGAAATGTCAGAAAAAATTATTCAATCTGATTCAATAAATGCAATAAAATTATTAGAAAAGGTTTATAATTCAGGGAATGAACCTGTACAAATTTTAAATAATTTGATGTATTATTTCAAAAATTTATTAATCGTAAAAAATTGTGATAATGAAACCTCAATTGAATTAACAAACTTAAATGAAGCTCAATTAAAGCAACTTAATCAACAAAAAGAAAAAGTTGAAACTCATCAAATTGTATTTTTAATCGAGAAAACAGCAAATTATATAAAAGAAATAAAAACTACAACAAATCAACAAATGTGGCTAGAAGTTGCATTAATTGATTTATCAAATCTTACTAATAATACAAAATTAATTGAGCTTCAGAATAGAATTCAAGCCCTAGAAGGTGGAGAGGTTTCTGTTACTCCAATAAGACATATTGTAACACCTCCGATTGAAAAAGTTTCTGTTCCTGTTTCAAAGCCTGTTGTACCAGAAGTAAAAGAAGAAACTGTTCAAGTTAATCCAGAACCTGTAAAAGAAATAAAACAAGAAGAAGTAAAAATTGAACCTGTTCAAGAAAAAACAGAGGATAAAACTGAAGAACAAGCTGAATTTACTCCAATGCCAAAAGCTAAAATGCTTGATCCTACAACAGATATAAGAAGTTTATGGGCTACGTTATTATCTCATGTTAAAAGTCCATCAACTCAAGCACTATTAAAATTGGCTAACCCTGTAAAAATTGCCCCAGATGAGGTTGTTATTACCTTTAAACAAGCAATATTTGTAAAACAAGCGAATGACGGGACTAAAAAAACAGCCATTATGGAAGCTGCTGATGCGATGTTTGGTCAAAAAAATACGCATGTTTTGATTAGAACCCCATTAGAATCGGATGTTGAAATAGGAAAGGTTGCACCCGCACCTAAGCCAAAACCCATAACTCCTCCAAGTGAAGTTAAAACTTTAGCTCCAAAACAAGAAACAGTATCTGAGGAAGAAATTGAAACTGTTCAAGAAATTCAAAAAGCTCCTGAAAAAAAAACTGAACAACCAGACGATGAACCAAAGTTTGAATCTGACCAAAGCAAGATGATTAAAGAACTTTTTGATGGAAAGTACATTAATTAGTTAATAACTTTAACATTGATTTATTTTTGTATCTGTTTGTTTTAAAATAAAATCAAATGGAGAATATGTGATGTTATTAGAATTTTTACAATCAAAAATACATAGAGCAACAATAACAGATTCAGATTTGAATTATGTAGGCTCAATAACAATTGATGCTGATATATTAGATGCAGCAAAGATTAGAGAGTATCAAAAAGTCGAAATATTAAATATAAATAATGGTGAAAGATTCCAAACTTATGCAATAAAAGGTGCGAGAAAATCAAAAATATTTTGTGTAAATGGAGCTGCTGCCAGAAAAGTTCAAAAAGGTGATAAGGTTATTATTGTATCTTATGGTTATTATCAAGAAGATGAAGTAAAAGATTACAGACCAACAATTATTCAAATTGATGATGATAACAATATAATTTAAGGATTAATAATGGATTTTCGACCTAAAAAAAAGAAGAAAAAAGCCTTTGAAATAAATATAAAAAACATGGGAGTCGATATAGATAAGAATGAGTATCGAACAATAAGCGAATCCTTTACAAATAACCCTGAAAAATATTATAATAAGGGTTAAAAATATCAGATAGGGGTATATTATGACAGAAATGAAAAGAATACTAATCGTAGATGACGATGATGAAATAAGAGATTTATTAGAATTTGACGTTTCTCAAAGTGGTTATTTTGTCGATACTGCCTCTGATGGTAAAGAAGGCTTACAAAAAGCATTAAATAATTCTTATGACTTGATATTGTTAGATGTTATGATGCCTAAAATGAATGGGTTTGATGTTTGTAAAAATATAAGGCAAGCAAAATTATCTATTCCAATTTTAATGCTTACAGCAAAAGGTACAATTAATGACAAAACAATTGGTTTTGATTGTGGAGCTGATGATTATTTAGTAAAACCTTTTGATATTCAAGAAGTATTATTAAGAATCAGAGTATTACTAAGAAGAAATCAAGTCCAAGATACAAATCCAATAACAAATGAGATTTTACATTCTGGGAATATCGAGATTTTACCTGAAACATTAGAAGCGATTATTTTAAATAAAAAAGTAAAATTAACACCAACAGAGTTTGAAATCTTGTATTGTCTAATGCAGCATTTTAATAATCCTGTAACTTTAGCTACATTATTAGATGAAGTATGGGGATATGATAGCGATGAAGATGTAAGAATGGTAAGAGTGCATGTAGGTGGATTAAGGAATAAAATAGAGCCTGATCCAAAGAAACCTCAATATCTTCATACGGTTACAAATGTTGGTTATAAATTAACTCCATTTGGAGAATAATAATGGGTTTAAATATTAGATTTACGCGTTTAAAAATAGTAGAACAAATTGCAATAGTATTATTCTTTGCAGTTGTTATTCCAATGACTATTAGTGGAATAATTATAAATAATATCAACCAACAATCCGTACGTTTGCAATTAAAAGAAGCTGCAACATTAATTGCCAATATGGTTTCTGATGAAGTAGATGTATTCCAGGCAAGCGCATCAAATGAACTTAATCAGATAGTAATGACTCTAGATTATTTTAGTAGTGAATCAGCTAAGTTAAACTATCTAGCAAAAATTCAAAAAAATTCTGATATTTATAAAAAAATATTTATTATAAATTCTGAAGATGAGTTTTCTAAAATTTATAATGAATGTATAAATAATCAAGAAACTGCGCTAAAAGCACCATTAAAAGATGGTAGATATTTAGTTGCTATTTTTGATATAAATGTTTTAAGAGAACAAATATTTTCTCCATTAAAAGATGATAAACGTCAGATAAATATTCTTACTTATGATGGTAAAATTATAACATCGCACAATTATAATGAAAAATTATATAATCAAAGTGTTTCTCAGTTACCTAAGAATATTGTTTCAGATGAGGCAACTGTATTTGGAAAAATAAAAAACCAACCTTTTGTTTATTTAAAAAAAGAAAAACCAAAAGTTTTAGTCGTAGTAAATACACCTCATGATTTAACTAAGAAAACTATTGATTACGGTAGAACTAAAATTATTCTATCTGTTTTAATAGCTTCGCTGACTGTTTTATTTATAGTAGGACTTTATACATATTATCTTTATATAAATATCCGTCAGTTATTTAAAGCGATTATTGCAATATCAAAAGGTAACTACAGAAGACGTATAAGACTATTATCAAGTGTATTTACACCTTATGAAATTATTTTCTTATCTTTTGAATTTAATCGAATGGTAAAACAAATTAATAAATCATATTCAAAGCTTAAAAAGACAAATAAAGAGTTGAAAGAATTAAACGAATTCCGTTCAAATATGATTGACACAGTAAGCCATGAATTAAGAACACCATTAACAAGTATTCAAGGATATACTTCAAGGTTATTACGTCAAGATATAGAAATAGATAAAGAAACCCAACAAAAATCATTGAAAGTAATAAAAAAACAAGCAGAGCGTTTAAAACGCATGATAGAGGATTTATTGGTTATTCCTGATATAGAAGATTCAAGGCTTAATGTAATCATGGATACAATTTCTATACCTGAAGTTATTGAAGATGCAATATTACTTGTGAAAAATTCTTCATCTAAGGTAATTGTTAATAATATTCCAAAAGAAATTTCACAAATATATGCAGATAGAGATCGATTTGAGCAAGTTATAATTAACTTAATTGAGAACGCTGTTAAATATGGGATAGAAGATACAGATATTACAATAAATGCTTATGAAGAAGAAAATAGAGTGATAATAGAAGTTAATAATAAGTACCCACTAATTTCAAGAGAAAAATTAAAAACATTATTTGATAAATTCACCAGAATAGATGATAAAACAACTAGAACAACAAGAGGAACAGGTTTAGGCTTATTTATTGTAAAAGGCCTTGTTGAGGCAATGGGAGGCGAAGTTCGTTTATATTCAACAGAAGAAGATGGTTTTACAGTAAAAGTATTCCTAGATAAGGCAAACCAAGAATGAAACGAGCAATTGGAGAGGCTTTAAAAGTTAAGGATGATGTTCCTGTAGGCGCAATTATTTTAAAAGAAGGTAAAATAATTGCAAGAGCACATAATTTAAAAGAAGAAAATCAAGATGTAACTGCTCATGCTGAGATATTAGCAATAAAAGAGGCTGAAGAAAAAATGAATTCTTGGCGTTTAGATGATTGCGAAATGTATGTAACATTAGAACCTTGTCCTATGTGTGGTTGGGCTATTATGCAAGCAAGAATTAAGACTCTTTATTTTGGAAGTTATGATTTACAATATGGCGCTTTTTCAAAGCTGGAACTTAATAAAATTGCTAATTCTCCTATTAAAATATATGGTGGAATCAATGAATTAGAATGTGATAAATTATTAGAAGATTTTTTTAAGAGGATAAGATGATTACAAAGAATGAGTTGGATGAATTAGCTGAAAAATATGAGAATAAAATTTTTATAGAAACTGATCCAATACAAACAGTACATAAATATATAAAGAAAGAGGATATTGAAATATCTGCTTTTCTTGCTTCATTATTTGCTTATGGAAGTAGAAAAGTATTTATTCCAAAACTGAATTACTTATTTACCAAGATGGGGAAATCTCCTCTTGAATATGTTAAAAAAGGAGATTTTTCAAGCTTAAAAGGTTTTAATTATAGATTTGGTAAAGAGAACGATATTTTAGGCATTTTAAAGGTTTTGAATAAACTATATAATTCTGGAGAAACATTAGAAACGTTGTTTAAGTACGGTTATGAAACAATAGGAACAGTTGCTGGCATGTTTGAAATTGTGACTGATTATTTTTATTCAAATGTAAAAGATGTTGGAGAAGGATTTTATTTTATGGTTGCCAATCCAAGAAATGGTGGTGCAATGAAAAGAATGTGTATGTTTTTAAGGTGGATGGTAAGAAAATCTGATGTAGATTTAGGAATTTGGGACTTTATACCAACAAGTGAATTATTTATTCCTTTAGATACACATGTAGCAAAAATATCAAGAGAAATGGGATTGTTAACAAGAAAAAGTAATGATTTTAAAGCAGTAATAGAATTGACGAACAATTTAAAGAAATATGACTCAAACGATCCTGTAAAGTATGATTTCGCGATTTATGGAAAAGGTATTAATTAAATATTTCTATATATTTGCTCATCTAAATAGTTGATTTTTTTGCAGCATGTAAATTTTTGTGTTATTATATTCATGATTTAAATATAGTGGTATGTACTGTATGTTTATATAGTAAAGAACTGGGTGAGGATTATGAAAGGTTCAACTTTAAGAAGATCAAATTTAACTAGAGAAAAAATTGCAATGTTAGATGCACTTGCTAAGTATAATAGAGAATATAGAACAGGCGATTCAACTGTTCCAACTGATAAACAAGAAGAACTTGATGTGTTATGGCAAAATTTTAAAGTTGCATCTCGTGTGGAAAAATCTCCAATTGCATTTTTTACAACTGGCTTTTTTGTTGGAGTAGTTTCAACTTTAATCCTTGCTATTCTAGTAAGTTTTGTTGTTGGATATTCACCATTAGATGATTTACATTTAAATTTAACAAAACCTTCTGCAACTGAAAATTTAAAATTTACTTTTATCCCTGCAGATAAACAAGAGCCTGTTGTACAACAACCTGTATCTCAAAATAAAGAATATACAGTTCAACCGGGAGATTCTTTGGAAGGTATCGCAATAAAATTTTATGGTGGTTTTGATCAAGCTAAAATAAAAATGATTGAAGAAGCTAATAATCTTGCTAATCCAAATGCTATTGGTATTGGTCAAAAGTTAGTTATACCTATGAATTAATGATTGCTTAAAATTCTAGTTTGTCATATAATTTTATCTAAAAGAGGGATACTGATATGGAATTAGATATTATTAGACAAACTGATGCTGAAATAGCAGATTTAATTGATGTTGAATTAAAAAGACAACAAACAACTATAGAGCTTATTGCAAGCGAAAACTTTACTTCAAAAGCTGTTATGGCTGCTTGTGGTACGGTATTAACTAACAAGTATGCAGAAGGTAAGCCTCATAAACGCTTTTACAATGGTTGTGAAAATATAGATAAAATTGAAGAAATTGCACAAAAAAGAGCATGCGATTTATTCCATATGGATCATGCTAATGTTCAACCTCATAGTGGTGCACAAGCTAACATGGCAGTATTTTTAGCACTTCTAAAACCAGGTGATATAATTTTAGGCATGGATTTATCTAATGGAGGTCATTTGAGTCATGGTTCTCCTGTTAATTTTTCTGGTTTATTTTTTGATGTGAAAAGTTATGGTGTAGATGAAAATGGCATAATTGATTATGTAGACGTTGAAAATAAAGCAAAAGAATATAAACCAAAGTTAATAATTTGTGGAGCAAGTAACTATTCAAAAGTTATTGATTTTAAACGTTTTAGAGAAATAGCTGATTCAGTGGGAGCATATCTTTTAGCTGATATAGCTCATATTGCAGGATTAGTTGCAGCAGGGTTACATCCATCACCTGCTGGTTATGCTCATATTGTAACAACTACAACTCATAAAACCTTAAGAGGTCCAAGAGGTGGTATTGTGATGTGTGATGAAAATCTTGCTCAAATTATTGACAAGGCTGTTTTCCCAGGAACTCAAGGTGGACCTTTAGAACATATTATTGCTGGTAAAGCAATTGCATTAAAAGAAGCTGCTTCTGATGAGTTTAAAAAATATGCAGCGCAAATTATTAAAAATTCAAAAGCTTTAGCTAAAGGTCTAATTGAGAATGGTATAGACATTGTTGGTGGTATGACTGAGAACCACTTAATGACATTAGATTTAAGAAAAACTGGTAAAACAGGCAAAGATATGGCTAATGTTCTTGAGTTGGTTGGTATAACTGCAAACAAAAATACTGTACCAAATGATCCTCAAAGTCCATTTGTAACAAGTGGAATTCGTTTAGGTTCTGCAGCTGTTACAACAAGAGGCTTTGATGAAGAAGCAATGAGTGAAGTTGCTAATATAATATCTGAAGCTATTAAAAATTCGGATGATGAAGTTAAGTTAAAAGAATTAAGAGAACGTTCTTTGAATTTATGTAAGAAGTTCCCTTTATATGAATAAGTGAGGATAGGAAAATTATTATTAATTCGTTACCACAATCAAATATAATTGGAGCTATAATATCCTATATTTTGGGTGTATTTTTAGTTCCATTTGTAATAGCTTTTTCTAAAAAAGAAGGGCTAGTTGATGTACCTAATGAAAGGAAAATTCACAAAGTTCCAATATCAAGACTCGGAGGTGTTGCTATTTGGGCAAGTACAATGCTAACTTTTGTTTTCCTTGTTCTTTTAAGTTATTATCCATATGGTAGTCTTGTTTCTGGGATTTTGTTAGGTAGTTCATTAATATTTTTATTAGGATTGGTAGATGATGTTTACAATTTAGATGCTAAATTTAAACTTGTTGTTCAAATATTAATAACAACAGTTGTTTATTTATTGGGTGTTAAAGTTGATATGACATCTTTTTCAACGCATATGGGATTAGCTTTTGATTTAGGCTTTTTGTCATATCCTATAACTTTATTATGGATTGTTGGTATTAGTAATGCAGTAAATTTTATTGATGGTGTAGATGGTTTAGCAGGTTCTGTTATAACTGTTAATGCTATAACACTTGCAATAGTCGCGCTTGCAATGCGCCCACCTAACTCAATTAGTGCTCTTATTGCGTTTATTCTAGCAGGATCAATGTTAGCATTTCTTACATATAATTTTAATCCTGCCAAAATATTTATGGGTGATTCTGGGGCTCTGTTTTCTGGATTCTTGCTCGCATCATTATCTATTACAGGAGTTATGAAGGGGGCAACTTTAGCAATATTACTTCCTTTTGTTATTTTAGCTGTTCCAATTTTAGATATAACATACTCAAGTCTACGTAGAATTATGAAAGGAAAGTCTCCTTTTGTTGCAGATGCAGAACATATACATCATAAACTTTTGAAAGCAGGTTTTTCTCAAAAGATTACTGTAGCAATAATGACATCTGTTGCGATTATCGCAGGTGCTATTGCATCTTTATGTGTAGGGAAATTTACTATTATACATTACTTAATTTATATTGTAATTTTGATTGCTTTAATGTTAATATTGAGTTTGTTTGATATTTTCACAAGGGGTAAATAGAGGTAAATAGAGGTAAATAGAAATAGGGATTAATAGAGGTCATATATGGAAAAACAGCAGAATACAATAGATATATCAAAAATAGTTGCAGCTCAAGAAGATTTAGGTTCTGAATTACCTATTTCTGCAATGTTAGCAAAATCTGCTGTCCCACATTCTCATCGAAGGATAGCTGATAATTATAATATTATGAAAAATATATATGGCTTTCAGGTTGTTCAGCCAAGAATAACAAATATGGAACGTAATTTATTATTTAAATATCATTTTAATACTCTTGAAAATACAACAATTGGTCAAATAAATACAGAACTTGTTCTTTTAAAACAGTGGTCAACTTCAATGGATGATAAGTTAAGATTAGATGCTGATGAACTTCTTCAAATTAGAGTTAAGGAACTTAAGTTTATTTTATCTAGCAAGTATGCATTGTCGACAAATGAGGTTTTAAATGGGTATAAGGCAGTAGAATTATATCTTTCAGAAATTACAAAGTTTTATAGTAGTAACTAGCAAATTTTTTTTTTACTGGTATTAAAATAATATGATTAAATTCCCTCCAGTAAAACAATTACCCCTTACAAATCACTTGATATATTCAAGTGGTGAACGTCATACTATGATTTCAACAAAAACTGGTAAAAAACTTGGTACAATGATTGCTGGGGAACGTAAATATGGCAAGATTGCTGAAGAAGATTTTGAATACTATCCTAAGAAAGAAAATTATGTATATTTATATATTGTAGGGTTGTTATCAAATATTAAAAACCAAGGAGTTGGACGAGATTTTATAAAATTTGCAAAACATTTAGCAAATAATAAGAGATGCGAAAATAGGGTTGCAGTTTTTGCAATGAATAATCAAGACGGTAATATTTTAAAAGCTTCATCTCCATTTTTTAGAAAATGTGGCTTTACATCATCTGAAAAACCAGGCTTAGAAGATGTTGATAGAGTAATTAAAGGACAAAAACCTAAAAATGGTGATTGGTATTGTTCTTTGCCTATGTATCTTCCTGTAAAATAGATTGAGTTTTTTTGTAACTTGCAATTATATTTCTAATTAGTTTTTGATCATGTTTATCATCTGGAACGATATTTCTATATGAAAAACCATATTTATCCCATTTGGTATTAAATGTTTTTTCTTGATTTTCTTTATTCCCTATATTTCTTATTTGTTTTGCAACTTCCTTTTTGAAATCATTATCAAAATTTTTATAAGGCGAGTCTGGTT
This sequence comes from Candidatus Gastranaerophilales bacterium, assembly GCA_944324375.1. GTDB lineage: Bacteria > Cyanobacteriota > Vampirovibrionia > Gastranaerophilales > Gastranaerophilaceae > UMGS1585. The sequence continues at coordinate 29,515 of CALUWB010000009.1, forward strand.
TCAATAGAGTATTTATCAATGTTTTTTTATATGTGTCTAAATTTTTCCTCAACTCAATGTTTTGAGGAATATTCTGATCTAAGTGGTATATAATACAATTAATTGGAGAATATCCAAGTGTTATTCCTATTAAATCGTGTTCTTTATTTTCCTTGAGAGGACTATTATGTCCAATTAATTCATTATATATCTCATCTATTGTTGCATCTTTATTTAAGTTCATTTTATTTATATAAAAATCTCTGTTATCTTTAATTGTTTCTTTGGTTAATTTTTTATTCAATATTATAGTATTATCAAATTTAACTTCTTTATCTTTAATAGGAACTATAAGTGTTCTTCTTAATATATCATAGTTTTTATCTGGTTTAATAAATTGGTTCTTTCCATTAATTAATAAGCTAGGTTTTCCATTAAGAGCAAAAGTTACAAAAGAACTTTCATCTCCTTTTATATTGTTAATAAATTCTTTTTTTTGTTCATCCGTTAGATTTTTTGTAAGTTCAATTTTGTCAAGATGATTATTAATAATCTGATTGACATTTTTTTCATAATTTACTCCAAAAACAGGGGCAATTGTTGTTGTTTGTCTAGAAAATTGTACAAGTTCACGTCCAATTTGAGCATTAGAAATAATATCATTTGTTGCTCCAATTCCATCATTAATTCTATCAGAATTTTTGCATACAAAAGCTTCTACATTTCTAGCTTTAGGTAATGATGTTTTTCCAAATTTTAATATTTGATTGATAAGATTCATTTTGTTAATAATTCCCTATATTTAATAAAACATTTTTTATGTAAAAATTGCTTGGTATTGACAAGTTAAACTATAGAGTTATAAAATATACCCATGGCATTAGTATATTTAAGTTTAGGTTCAAATAAAGGTGACAGAGTAGGTTATATTCAACAAGCTACAAGTTTGCTCAATGGGTTTGATGGTATTAATGTTGTTCAATCATCTTCCTTGTATGAAACAGAGCCTTGGGGAGTAGATTCTGATAATTGGTTTGTAAATGCAGTAATTCAAGTTAGTACGAATTTACTTCCTGTCCAATTGCTTAAACAATGTCAAAGAATCGAAGCAATGCTAGGTCGTGACAGAGATTCTGAAGGGCGCTATGGAGATAGGAATATTGACATAGATATATTATTTTATGATGATAAAATAATATCAGAAGATTTTGAAAATCAAAAACTTATTATTCCTCATGTTCACTTTCATGAACGAGCATTTACCTTGGTTCCAATGTTGGAGTTAGCTCCTGAATTTATTCATCCAGCATTTAAAAAGACAGTTTCTACATTGCATGATGAATTAGCTAGTCCAGAAATGGTATATTTGTATGGTACAAGAATCTAAATTAAATGTTGGGATTCTAGGTGGTGGACCAGCAGGATGCTTAGCAGCTTATTTTTTACAAGATTATTGTAATATTACAATAATTGATTATTCATCTATTTTAAGAACAATACTTCCTACAGGAGGAGGAAGATGTAATTTGGCTCATTATGAATTTGATTTTAAAGAATTAGCTAAAAATTATCCCAGAGGTGAAAAATTTTTGTATTCAGTTTTTTCAAAGTATTCAACAGCAGAAACAATTTCTACATTTGAAGATTTGGGGATAAAAACATATGTTCAAAATGACAATAGAATTTTTCCTGAAAGTAATTCTTCAAAGGATGTTAGAACTAAAATGATTAATTCATTAAAAGATGTTCAAATTAAAAAGGAAAAAGGATTAAGGATAGAAGTTGTAAATGATAAAATTAAAATAGTGACAGATATGAATTCGTATTATTTTGATAAACTAATTATTGCAATTGGAGGTCACTCTGCTTTTGAAATTGTATCAAGATTGGGAGTGAACATAATAGCACCAGCACCGTCTTTAGTAGGTTTGGTCACATCCCAAAATTTTAAAGAATTAGCAGGTATTGCTATTAAAGATGTAGAATGTTGTGGAATATTTGGAGATATCCTTTTTACCCATAAAGGTATTTCTGGGCCTTTAATCTATAAGATATCCTCATTAAAGGCAAGAGATAAAAAACCATATTCAATTAGTATAAATTTATACTCTAAAGAGATTGCTTTACAGGAATTATTAAATAAAAATCCTCATAAACAGATAAACAATTTATTATCAGAATATTTGCCTTTGAATTTTGTTAATTATTTGTTAGAACAAATAAGTATCATAAAAACAGAGAAATGTCATAATATTAATGGAAAACAACGTGATTTAATATTAGATATTATTCATAATTTTAAGTTAGATATAATAGGCGTAAATAAAGATGGGGAAGTTGTAACATCTGGAGGAGTTGATTTAAGTGAAGTTAATTCTAAAACTATGGAATCTAAGAGAATAAAAGGTTTATATTTTATAGGTGAGGTTTTAGATATTGATGGTTTTTGTGGAGGTTTTAATTTACAAAATTGTTGGTCAACTGCATTCGTGTGTGCAAATGCAATAAAAAATTCTAATATTTAATAAAAAATACTATGTAATATAATAAAAATATGCTATTATTATTATGGTAGAAACTGCATGATAAAAGATAAAATATCAGAACGAGTAAAATTAAATAAAAGATATTTAAATAACGAGGATTTATTAGATTCTTTTGTAGATTTAACTTATGAAAAAATAAGTAGTGTTGTAGATTCGATTAATGATGAAGAAATACTTATTAATTACATTGATAAAATTGCATCTAAATCAATAATAGAGGTATTGCAAGCTAATAACCGTTATAGATGTAATAATTTATCTAATAGGAATAAGATTGATTATAGTATTTTTAATTATAAATTAGAAAATTTTAACCCTACCAAATATTCAATATCAAAGTTGGCTAAATTATTTTCTACTTTAAAAAAAATAGATGAAAATAATAATAGCTCTTTTCTTGATGTTATAATGTTAAGGTATAAAGATAATAATAAAATCTGTAACATTGCAAAAGCAATGGAGTTATCAGAAGAAGAAGTTGCAAATATTTTGTTTGATATGGCAGATTATGCAAGTAAGGTTAGCAAATGATGAAATGTCCAAAGTGTAATTCTGAATTAGAAGAAAATACAATAAGATGCCCAATATGTGGTACTCGTATAGGTAGACTTTGTCCTAGTTGTAACTCATATAACCTTGTTACAAGCAAAATTTGTTCAAATTGTGGCGAACAGCTTTTGCAAATATGTCCAAATTGTAAGGCAATAAATTTACCATCATCAAAATTATGTAGAAAATGTGGATTTGAGTTGTCTAAAAAAGAAGTAATAGATGATGTTGAAAATAATGAAGAAAATCCAATTTCACAAGAAGAAACATTGCAATATAAAGCTAATTATCATACCTTATCATCAGCTCAAGAGGCTATTATGTCATCAATTCAAGCTGAAAATATTAAAATTATATCAATTAATGGTGATAATGAATTAGGTAAGGGGTATGTTTTTAAAAGTTTGATGAAACAAACTGCAGATGCAGGTATTGCTTGGGTTTATGGAACTTGTACTCCTCATACTCAATTAACTCCGTTAGGTTTTTTCCAAAGTCTATTATTAAATTTATTTAATGTAACAAATTTTTGTTCTAGTAAAAAACAATTAAAACGTGAATCAATAAAGTTTTTTAAGCAAGACTTTCAAAATTTAACAGTTAATGAAATATATGATTTATTAAATATTTTATATCCTGAAAATATAGATCAGTTTCAAAATATCTTTAATAATAAACAAAATACAATAAAAGTTATTGTAAAAATATTCGAGACAATATTGTCTAAAATGAATACTGTTTTAGTTGTTGAAAATATTGAATATATTGATAGTTTTTCATATGAACTATTAAATATATTAATTTCAAATGAATTTATAAGAGAGAAGTTAACACTCTTATTGAGTTTTTCAAAAGAGCAATCTGGAATAAATTGTATTTCGTCTCCGTATTTAACTGATAATAATTATGTTGATGTTACAATCTTGCCATTTTCAAATGAACAAATAGAGCCTATTTTCGAAAATTATAAGAATTTAAATTTATCAGATGATACGAAATCAAAAATTATGCATTTTGGTGATGGTAATTCAATATTAGTAGAGCAGTTAATTAATTTAGTTTCTGATGCTACAAAAGCTAATGTAGAATTTAATCTATCCAGTGATATAAAAGCTGTGTTAAAGGCAAGGCTAGAAATACTTAAAAAAACTGATAGTTATACATATTTGATATTATGTGCATCTGCAATTATTGGATTTAAATTTAATCCTGCTTTATTTAATTCAATATTTAACATGAGTTATGAACAAATTGAAGCAAGAATAAATAAATTAGTAAAATTAAATTATGTAATTCCTTCAATTAATTTGGGTTATCAATTCAAGACATTGAATTATTGGAATGTGCTAATAGAATTATTAAAAGAAGATAAAGAAGTATTTAGTGATGTGAATAAGGCATTGTATCCATTATTGTGTGTTTATACATTATCAACAACAGCGATATTAGGATTTATCTGCCAGAATATGGATTTATCAGATCAAACATTTGCGATATGGACAAAGTGTACGCAATATGCTGCTTATATAGGTGATACAGGTTTATATATAATATTACAAAAACAAATATTAAATATAATTGATAATGTCAATTTAGCTCAAAAAGACTTAGTGAAAAGAACCATTTATGCTGAGCTTGGGAAATTATTAGAACCTGATAACCCTAATTTAGCAATGGAATACTTGCCTAAGGCAATAATGATGTTGAATGATTCTGACTTTATAGAAAAAATAGAATTGTTAGGATATTTAGCATCTTGTTCAATGAAGTTGCAAAATTATCACGGAGTATTGGAATGTATTAATAATGTAATACCACTTATTCCAGATAATTTTCCTGTTGAAGTTGCAATGTTAAAATCTCGAGAAATAGTTCCTCTTGAAAAAATAGGCAATACTGGTGCAATAATTAACATTGTAGATAATGATGTATTGCCAGTTTTAGAAAAAGTTTTAGATAATAAATTAGTTTGTAAAACGATTTCTTTAGATGATATCTTTGAGACTTGGTTGAAAACAAATTTGAACTTAGCTAAAAGTCTTGTATTACAAGGTGATAGTAGAGCATTTAAGGTTATTGATTTGATATTAAATGCTTACAAAGCTAATCAAATAGAAAATGAAAGTTTTTTAGTGCGAGTAAATACAATATTAGCTTTTGCACATACAATGGTCGGTAATATACGCACTTCGATAACAATTCTTGATGAAATATTGTCTGGTGATAATAAAAATATTGAACCAGATGTTTTGTCAAATATTAATTTAATAGGAATATTAAATAGATTTTTTATGAATAAAGATGATTTATCTTATGAAGAATTATTCCAAGCAGCTCAGTATGCTGATAATATTGGAGATGATTTCATTAAGAATATTCTAAAATTAATATTAGGTCGTTTGATGCAAGATAGAACTTCAGCCAAAGAGGCTGCAGGAATATATGCTACACAAATTGAATATTTTGCAGATAAGCAAAATGCTATTGGTGTTTTATTAGGTTGGTATTTCATATCAAAAGCAAAATTAATTATAGATGGACCTGAAAGTGCATTAGATATTGCATTGAAGGCATTAGATATTGCTGATAGCGCCAATATATCAAATTATTATTTCTCATTATTATTAGATAAGTTGATAAGTGAAATATATTTAGCTTTACAAGATTACGAATCCGTTAAAATCTATTTAGAAAAAGCAATGATAATAGCTAAGAATTTTAATATAAAATATCAATTAGTAGAGTTATACATATTCTATTCAAAATATTTGCAAGAATTGGCTTTAGCTTCTTCTGATAAAAAAGCTGAATATGTTTTAACAGCTAAGCAAATGAATAACAAAGCTAGAGATATTTCTGATGAATTAAAATTAATATATTTAACATCGGCAGTAGAAAAAGCCGATACAATATTAAATTCGTTCTGTCAAATGAACGGTATCGCATTAAAGTAAATTAAAGGAATTTAAAATGAATCATAATAAGATTATTTTATTACTAGCATTAATATTATTGCTTCCAGCGACGGCCGATGCTAAAATGACAAAAGAAGCTCATAATTTATATAAGACAGCTTCAATGTATGAGAATAAACAAGATTATCAAAATGCTATAAAATATTTAGAAAAAGCTGTCTTAGTAAATGGTGATGATTCAGTTTTATATACCAAGTTAGCAGGATTGTATTCTAATATAGGGGATAATTCAAAGGCTTTATCTTATTATAAAAAAGCATTGAAATTAAATCCAGCAGACGGTTTTTTATATGTTAGTATTGGTAATATTTTACAGTCATTGGGAGATTATGAAAATGCTTACAATTCATATAAAGAAGCCCAAAAATTATGCCCTGAGTATAAATATAATTATTTAAATATTGCAAGTGTTGAAGCATATCAGAAGAAATATAATGAATCAATCAATGATTATCAAAAGTTTTTACAATCATATCCTGATAATCAATTAGCCAGAGAAAGTATTGCAAGGACTTATTTAGAATCCGGAGATATTGACAATTCAATAAAAGAGTTTAAACAGGCATATGATAGTTCTCCTGAATCGTTTAAAGATTATCTAAATTATGGAACTGCGTTGTTTAAGTCTAATGATTATGATAATGCGATAAAAATTTTAAATAAATCATTAGTGAGTTCACCTGATAGTGTAAAAGCATATTCACAACTAGCTTTATCATATCAAGCATTAGACAAAAATCAGGATGCAGAAAAGGCTTTCAATAAAACATTTGAATTAGAACCAAATCTTTATGATTTAAGATTTGATTATGGAAATTTACTTGCTTCAATGGATAAAAATGAAGAAGCAATAGTTCAATATAAGAAATTTTTAGAAGCATATCCGGATAATGTTGATGCAAATAAAAATTTAGCATTGATGTATAAAAAGCAGAATAATATAGATTTAGCAATATTAAATTATGAGAAGGCATATAGTAAAGCTCCAAATGATTCAGATATTCAAAAAGAATTGGCATTTTGTTATCATAAGAAAGAAGATTACAAAAAAGCTCTAAAATTTTATGATTTAGCTCTAAAAGATGCTCCAAATGATTATGATTTAAGGTATAATAAAGCACTCGCACTTCAAGCTGATAAATCATATCTTTCTGCGATAGAAATATATAAAACATTATTATATGAGAAAGAAAATGATGAAGTTCAAAATCATTTAAATTCAGCATTGTTATCATTAGGTTATGATTTAATTGATAAAGGTCAGTATTTACAAGCTGGCTTAGCATTTGAGGAAGTTTTATCAAATGATGATAGGCTAGCATCTGCATATTTTGGTTTAGCATTATCAAATAGAAACTTAAATAATGATAAAAAAGCAAGTTATTATTTTGAAAAAGCAATAGAAATAGACAAAGATAATGCTGAGTATAAAAATGAATTTGAATCATATAAAGCCTCTTTAGATAAACAATTAAAGGTTAATAATCAAGAAGAGAATTTGTCTGAGGTTGAAAAGTTAATTTTACAAGGAGATTCAGCATACAAGTCAAAAGATTATAAACAAGCTGCGTCTTGTTATTCAAAAGTTATGGTAATTACTCCAAATGACAAAGAGACTTTATTGAAATTAGGTAATATAAATAGAATTACCAAAAATTTATCAAAAGCTACTTATTACTATAATGAAGCAATAAAAATAGATAATGATTTTGCTGATGCTTGGTTTAATTTAGGATTAACATATGCAAATCAGCGTAATTTTAATAGTTCTATAAATTGTTTTGAGAAGGTTATTTCTCTTGATTCTAATTATGCTTTAGCTTATTATGCATTGGGGCTTGCTTATGAGTTGAAAAATGATAATGAAAAGGCTATTGAAAATTATATAAAATATACAACATATGAAAAAGATAAAAAATTAGTAGAAACAGTTAATAATAAAATACAGCAACTACAACAAGCTCAACAATTACCATGAAAAAAAGTTTTTTAATTATATTTGTTTTATTAATATTTTTATTGTCCGGATGTTCTGAAAAAGAGCATGCAAATATTTTATTCAATTCTGAGCCAATAACTTATGAAACTATAATGTATCCGAAAAAAGATTTTGCAGAAGGGCAGCGTATTTATTATCTATTTTTTACTCCTAAAAAATTGAATAGTGAATTTATACGTGTTCAAGTTTTTAAAGTATCTGATACTATTAATAGAGGAGGATATACTATATATTGGACTAATGATTATAGGGTAATGAAACAAAATATTTATTATTACTATAATAATTTCACTATTCACCAAAAAGGACGATATGTTATGCAGATATTTTCTATTGATAATTTAGGAAAACCTCTTGCTTATAATGAGTTTTTTATAAGATAATTACCATAGTCAAAATCTTGTGTTAGATTAGATTTTGTAAGATTTTCTATATTATATATAATGTTTTCAGTTGATGTTTTACTGTAAATTATTTTAATTACATCTATTGGATAATCTTTTGATGTAAGAGTTTCAATTTTGTATTTTATTTTAGGTAATAATTTAATTTTATCTGCATTTGCATTTTCATTAACTAAAATTTTTACAGCATTAATAAAATTTTTTGATTTTGTTAAATCATTCGAATTGTTTAATGTAGATAACACATATTTAATTAATGGTATTGTTGCTTTAAATTGTTTTTTTAAGTTTGTATTAGAGATTGGGCCAGCAGCAAATGTTGAAAGATAATATTTAGATGTTAAAGTATCTGCTTGATTTAGTACTTCCCAAGTAAAATCTAATGCTTCTTGGTTATAGAAAGATGCATCTTTGAATTGGCTAAGCAATATATTTAAAGGGACTTCTAAATCAACCCCACTTAATTGTGTTAGTGAGACTTTAATTATTTTAATTAAGAGTTCTAGATATTTAGGATTAGTTTTTTTTAGTTCAGTTATATTTAATTTAACTGCAGGTAATAAAATTGCAAATCGGAGTAATTCACCCCTTAAGATAGAATTTCTAATTTCTGAATTAAGCTTAGTGTTATTATTTTTAATAGGAGAAGTAACGTTTGATTTACTTCCCTTTATTGGATTTTGAATAGAATTCAATTGTTTTTTTAATTCTTCCATAACTTAATTCCTATTTTATTAAACAAATAATTGTTTAAATTATTGCTAAGTTGTAAAAAAGTTTTTACAATACAATAATACAATATTTATAAAGTTATGAATTCATTAGTATAAATGATATTTTAATTAATTTCTTTTTTATTATCTTTCATTTCCCAAGCTAATTTAGGACAAACAGTTGCACAGAAAGAACATCCTATACATTTATCTTTATTAATTGAGAAATCTTCATTTATAGCATTTTGTGGGCAGTTAGTTATACAAATTTTACAATTAATACATTTTTCTTTGTTCCATATAGGTTGTTGTAGCCTTCCATCTCCAGTTGCAGCAAGAGGATAAACTTTATAGTCATCTTCAATAAAATCACCAAAAATTCCACCCTTAATCCAATTTTTTTCGCGAAATTCTTTTACTGATGTTTTTGAAATTCTTTTATCTATAGGTAATGGGACAATTTTTTTCCATTCATTAAAGTTTAATAAGGTATCTTTCAGTCCTCTTTTATCTATTGCTGTAAGGAATCTGTCCATTCCACTATTAAGAAAATCAATATCATCTTTTTCTAAGTTTTTAATTTCAACGCAAGATGCTACTCCCTTAATTGGACCTCTAACATAAATAATTCCTCCAACCATTCCAACACAAGAACGATTACCTAAAACAGATTCAATGTCATTACAGTCGAAACCACATATAACAGCAATTCCCCCACTCATAAATTCAAAACTAAAAGAACCTGTATTTTTTAAAACCCAAAGTTCAGGTTTAGAATATTTAGGGTCGAATTTCATTAATGCTCCAGATCGAGTTCCAACTCTCCCAGAGACATAAATATTGCCACTGGCAGCACAATGCCCAGCAGTATCACCACAATCTCCTTTTACAATAATATCGGCTCCAGAATTAAGCCAACCAACATCAGCAGGGGTTGAACCTTGAACATATATTGTTGTTCCTTTTCTCGCCATAGCCCCAACTCTTTGACCTGGGTTAGTGATAGTAAAAGTAAGATTTTTATCTCTATCTTTAGCCCATGATGAACCTCCAATATCGTGCTGTCCACAAGCATTTATTTCAAAATCAGTATAACCTTCTTTAATTTTTTCTTGGATTTCAAGTAGTAAATCTTGTGTTGAAATTCTATTATTTTTTATTAATCCATCAATTTTAATCGTTTTCATATTATCCTAACAAACATATTGAATATTTAATCTATCTGCAACATTTTTATCTACAGTAATTAATGTATCAGAACGTCCTATAGGTAGTGAAGAACAACCTGTAGCAGCCATTAATTTTCTAAGTTCTAAATCTGTTGCAACAAAGTAATTAACCAAGTTTTGAGCAACTTTATCTATATCAAGCCTTTTGGTTAAACAAACATCTTGAGATGCAATACCTGCAGGACATAAACCTGTATTACAAGCATTACATTTTTCTTTATCATTTCCAACACAGCCTGCAATTTCTAATAAAAGACGTCCTGAAAATACACCATTAGCTCCTAAACATATCAATTTGAAAGCATCAGCAGCAAAACTTCCAGTTTGCCCAAGTCCACCTCCTGCAAAAATTGGAATTTCACCTTGTCTACCTTGGTGAACAGCTGCAAGGTAGCAGTCTCTTAGTTTTGATGTAATAGGGTGCCCTGTGTGGTTCAGCGAAATTTCATGTGCTGCACCTGTTCCTGCTGCTAGACCATCTAAGAAGAATCCTCCTACAATATTATATGGATCTCTTAAAAGATTATTATACACAGAAACACTTGTTGATGATGCCGCTACTTTTATTGCAACAGGAACTTTGAAATTGAACGCAGCATTCATTGATAAAAACATTTTTTGAACACTTTCTTCAATAGAATATAGCCCTTGATGGTTAGGAGGACTTAGTAAATCAGCTTTAGGAACACCTCTAATTTCTTGGATATATTTAGCAACTTTATTTGCCATTAACATACCCCCGTCACCAGGTTTTGCTCCTTGTCCTATTTTTATAAGAATTCCTGCAGGATCCTCTACCATATCAGGCATTGCATCAATTATTCTGTTCCAACCAAAATGCCCTGAGGCAATTTGAAGAATCATGTATTTTACGTATTTAGATTTTAATAATTTTGATGGAACGCCACCTTCTCCAGTACACATTCTAATAGGAATACCCATTACTTCATTAAGGTAAGCTGTTGCAATTGCCATTGCTTCCCACATTCTCCAAGATACGGCTCCAATTGACATATCGCCCATAATTAATGGGTATATCCATCGGTTTGGAGGTAGTGATTTTGTTTCTTTAATTTCACCATTTTCGATTTTAAAATCTAATTTATCAGCAGAAAGAACTCTGCCAAATGGTGTTTTTATTTCAAAAGTATGTCTAACTGCATCTAGTGATGGATCAGTCATTTGAGAGATTCGACCAACTTTTATTTTATCTAATGTTCTACCTTCGGTATTAAGATTAGAACGTCCACCTTTTTTTATAGTGTCTCCTTTTTCTGCTCTATATCTTATAGAAAATTTATCTTCTAAATTCCTTTTAATTTTAATTGCTCCATTAGGGCAGACTTTTGTACAAATCCCACAACCTTTGCAGTATTCGTTAAATGATATATTTTGTTTGATTACAATAACTTTTTCAAATTTATTTTTTTCTGTGATTGAACCTGATTTTTTTCTTTTTTCAATTATTGGTTTAATAGCTTTAAAAGAGCAAGATGCAACACACTTTCCACATTGTATACATTTATTCTCATCAATTTCTACAATCCATGGTAAATCATTTATATCTAGTTCATTAATTTCTACTGTTGCCATCTTTCCACCGATAAATCATTCTTTATAACTATCATTTCTCTTTCTCTAGGATAAATATCAAGAGATATTTTCCTATTAGGCATAATATCATTAACTCCAGCTACTTCTGAAGTTATAATAACTGTACCATTATCTTGTCCTATAACTACTGGTCGTAATTTCTTAGGATCGCATACACACATTAATTCCCCTTCTGGGTTTACTGCCAATACTGCATTAGGGCCATTTGTTTCTAAATGTTCTAATGATGCTTTAATCCGAAGTAGAATTTCATTATCTTTTCTTTGTTCTATTTCGTTGTATGGTAATGGATTTATAACATGCATAAAATAGTTTAAAGGCCATTTTAAAATCTTATTTACATAATGTAAAGTATATAAGAAGCACTGAGAATCTGATTCAAATCCTACATATCCTTTATAAAGTTCTTGTTGGTATAATTTATTTTTTTCGTAAAAAGTATTTTCTCCATTAACAAGAACAGTATATCCTTCAAGAGTAAATGGATGTGCTGCATATCTTACAATATCATAATTTGTATTTTGTCTACATTGTGCAGTAATAATTTTTGCTTTAGGACTTTCTTTGTCATTCCATAAATTGAAATATGTTCCAATATCTTTAGGGCTTCCGATTTCTTTAAGTGTTAAAATATCAGGCCAAAATGAATAAATATATCCAGAATTATTTTCTTCAAGAGCTTTTCTTATTTTAAGATTAGTATCAACAAGTAGTTCTTCTTTTTCTTCTTTTGTCGCATATTTGTGGCTCTTAGGATATTGAAGAATTTCAAAAACATAATTTTGCATAGGAGATATTTTTAATCCTTTTTGATTTTGTATATCAGGAGTCCATTGTAGAACTCTAGAAAAACCAATATCATGTAAAATATCTTCAGCAAGTCTTGTTCCTTGTACTGTTGCAGCCATAGAAAGACAAGGTAAATCCTTGTATGTTTCAAATATTCCACCCAAATCTTGCATAACAAATGCAAACCCCGAATCATCATGCCCCTCTTGTTGAGAGCGCATTAATTTTAAGGCCATTGATGGGTAGATATAATCCTTTGATTTAATAGCACCTATTCTACACATAAGAATATTGTATTATTTTTATATTTTTTTTGTCAAGAATTTAAACTTTTTTACAAAAAAGAATATTTATTATAATTAAATTTTATTTTTTGTTATAATCATAATATGAGTGAAGATTTAGAAGGGATTGAGAATAATAGCGTTAGAGCCCCACTTGTAGATGCAATGGGTACTGCGTTAAAAAATCCAACATATCAATTTCATATACCAGGTCATACCAAAGGAAATGGGGTTTATAAACCTTTTAAAGTTTTGGTAGGTGAGCGTCTGCTTGCATTAGATACAACAGACGAATTTGATAATTTAGGAACTCTTAATCCTCCAACAGGGCCTATTAAGGAAGCAGAATTGCTTGCAGCAAAGGCGTTTGGAGCTCAGAGAACATTTTTCTTGTTGAATGGCTCGACTATTGGAAATTTAGCTTTAGCAATGGGAACAACTCAGCGAGGTCAAAAAGTTATTGTAAATAGAAACTGTCATCGTTCAATTCTAACAGGTTTAATTATGTCAGGTGCTGAACCTGTTTGGGTTTTGCCTGATAAAATAGATGATTGGTCTATTTGGGGAAGAATATCGCCTGAAACCATTGAAAAAGCTTTATCAGAAAATGAGGATGTAGCTTGTGTTTGGGTTACAAATCCAACTTATGAGGGGGTTGTTTCTGATATAGCTGGAATAAGTTCAGTATGTAAAAGATATAATGTTCCTCTCTTTGTTGATGAAGCACACGGGTGTTTGTGGAATTTTTCTGATAAACTTCCAATTCCTGCATTAAAACAAGGAGCAGATGCTGTTGTTCACTCATTACACAAAACCGGTGGAAGTATGAGTCAAACTTCAATGTTGCATGTTGCAAGAAAAGACTCAAGAATTGATATTGAAGTACTTGAAAGAACTTTAAAATTATTGCATACGACAAGTCCGTCATTACTACTTTTAACAAGTTTAGATGCTGCAAGAGCTCATTTAGAATCTGAAGAAGGACAAGAGCAAATAGAAAGAGCAATTTCTAATGCAAATTATTTAAAACGTGAAATTGATAAAATGGCAGGGGTTCATTATTTGAATTATGAATATACTGATCCTACAAAAGTATTTATAAGAGTTGATGGCTTGTCAGGCACAAGTTTAGAAATGATATTAGAACATGATTATAATATAGAAGTAGAATCTGCATCTGATATTGGAATATTGATTTTATCTAATTTGGGAAATGATTTATCTGATTTTAAATATTTGGTAAATTGTTTAAAAGAAATTGATAAAACTGATTATACAGAACACCCAATTATTGATAAAAAGAAACATATGCCTATGTTAACACCTCAAATAAAAATGAGATTAAGAGATGCTTATTTTGCACCGAAGGAATTAATAAATAAATATGATGCAATTGGCCGAATATCTGCAGAAGTAGTGGCAGAATGCCCTCCTGGTATTGCAATATTATTGCCTGGAGAACTTATAACAGAGGAACATTTACCTTATTTAAAGACTTATAAAGAATTAGAAGTAATTAAATAAATAACTTTTTAAAATTTCTTAACAAACCCTAAAGATTTTCTTATACCAAGTCGTAAACACTCATAGTGAAGTGTATCAAGGAAAAGGA
>CALUWB010000010.1 GCA_944324375.1 Candidatus Gastranaerophilales bacterium
GCACCCTCTCCGAGGGAGAGGGTTTGGGTGAGGGTTAATTATAATTAATTTCTAAAGTTAATAAGATTACTTCGGAACAACAAAATTAATGTCCCTCGTAATGACGTCACAAGTGGTTGCTTCTAGTTCCTCTACTGTTTTTACTACTGTATCAGAATTGTTGATTAAATTACTCTTATCTTCTCCATATCCCCACAAAACACCAATGCCTCTTACTCCAGCCTCTCTTGCGTATATTACATCTGATGCAGCGTCACCTATCATTACGGTTTCTTCTCTTTTTAAACCATATTTATCTATTATCATATTTATCATTTGGGTTTTTGTTATATCTTCCCCAAATTTATCTATTGTGTAAACTTCATCAAACATATCTAATCTAAATTGTCGTACTATCCTCTGTGTTGGAAAATCTGGTTTATACGTCGCCATAAAGATTCGTTTGTCTGATTGCTTTAGCATACACAAGAATTCATACATGCCTGCATAAATCTCGCTGATATCATTCTCATCATAATCATATATTTGATGAAAATTACTTACAACTTTATCTAAATTAATTTTGTCTATCTCAGGTGCAATTAGTTTAACTATCTCTGGTAGTGGTGGCCCTATTATATTATGAGTCAAGCGTGATTTATCAATAGGATAATTCGCTTGCGCAAATGCTTTTTCAAAACAAATCATTACCTCTTTTGAGGAATTAATTATTGTTCCATCCAAATCAAATATAAAATTATTAAACACTTATTGCCCCACTTCGTTTTTCTAAGTTTTCTAATCGTTTGTAGTCTTCTATTGATTTAATATTCTTGTTTTTTATCCACAAAATTTCAAATTCAATAGCTTTATGTATACTTTCTATATCTGCATCTTTATCAAGAATTACTTTTCTGGTTTCAAATCTTGTAATAGGTAATTTTTTTATAAACGGTAATGATTTTTCTGTTATTTTCCCTCCAATAACAAATTCCTTATCTTTAATCTTTTTTGAAATTTCTTCTGCTATTTCAAAAATTCTACTATCTTCAACATTCCCTATTCCCATAGATTCTGCTAAATCATTTCTCCCGAATACAATTCCTTTGATATAATTAAAATCTTTATCATTAATGATTTCATCTATAGCTTTGAACCCTGTAATTGTTTCGATATTTATATATAAATTTATTTTTTCATCTTCTGAATAAACTTTTCTAACAGTTTCAATGAATTTATTTAATGCATATTTAGATTCTATCATCGGAGCTACAATTGATGATACTCCAATTTTTTTTGCTTCTTCAATATCTCTTAATGCTCCACAACCACCTATTTTTAATACAATTGGCAAATTATTCTTATCCCCAAGTTTTTTGAGCGCTAAAACTTCTTCATATGTTGAACCTTCTGATTCAAATTCTGCTTTTAATCCAACTGCATGAAAATTTTGTTTTAAATTCTCTGATAAATTCATAACTAGCCTCTAAAATTAAGATTAATTATATCACAAATTTTGATGGTATAATAAAACACAAGCGAGGTTTTTATGAGTAAGTTGTATACAAAAGAAAATATTGAAGCATTTATTTTTACAAGTAATAAAAAAGATTTCTTAAAAGAATCTATCACAAGTATTCTTAATCAAACAATCGGTGATATTTCAATTACAGTAATTGATATTGCAAGTTCTGATGGTACAGGTGATTTAGTTTATCAAATGTCTAAAGAATATCCGAATATTAAATATTACTGGCATGGCGATTCTGAAAATCAAGTTGAAGCTTTTAAAAAAGCGATTGAACTTACTAAAACTGAATACGTTTTGATGTTTCATTCAGAAGATGTTTTGCATCCAAGTTATTTAGAATATGCAATCTCTGCAATAAACAAATTCCCTAATACATCAATCGTTTCTACACATTATCAAGGTTGGTCAAATCCTACAAATGATAATTGGCAAGATGCGTCAAAAAGGTTTGACTACTGTCCTGATAAGAAAACTTTTGCAAATTATTTATATCGTATGCAACGTTTTGCTTTTTCACCAACGGTTTATAAAACTCAAAACCTAAGAGATCATATTTTTGATATGGCATATTATGGACAGTTTGGTGGTATTGGAGATAAGCCATTTGCTGCAAATACTATGCAAGAAAATGATGGGGCAATAATTTTTAGAAGTAAAAAATTACTAAGATATAGAACCTATGTAGGAAGACATGATATAGGACCTAGTTATTCTGAAATTATTGCATTTAATCATTTCTTTAAACAATATATGTATGACTCAGTATACTCAATATTTATGTATAACTTAATTAATTATAAACAATTAAGAAATGCATATTTCTGGGGACATGATTTTACTATGTCTCTAGAAGAATTTATTGAACAAGCAATAAATGAAGATGCAGGTTGTATATGGACAAGATTATGTATTATTCCATATTTAGGTGTCATTTTTAGAGAAACAGCCCATATTTTAAGAAAATTCTTTAAGACACAATATAAACGTGTTTTTAATTTATCTATCTAATAATATAATTTTACATCTTGTTCAAATTTTATTCTAAATGGTGTATTCGCTGGAATATATACAGAACCACCTTTGCAGAATATAGATACAATAGGTGATGCAACTGTGCTGATTGTTCCTAAAGTTAATCCATATACAAAAGTGAATGGAGCAAGGATAACAGTTGTTTTATCTTGGACTAAATTTGCTGATAATTTGTTCATCTTATGGAATGTATTACGTCCCCATTTCCCTTTATTAACCGTATTTTTCCAATAAGAACGTTTACCTTTTATATCTTCAAAGAAAACTTTTTTGCCCCCAACTCTTATAACTCTTGTATCAATATGTTGGTATGTTCCACCAAATATAATTGAACATACTGATAAGTTTACTAATCCACCGTTTCCTGAAATTTGAGGAGTATGTGATTCAACAATCTCACCAACAAATTTTGTACCTTCTGGAATTGTATAATATGCTGTTTTTATTGGCTTTGTTGATTTAAATACAATACTTGTTCCTACTCTTTGTTTGTCTGATATTGCGTTAACATTTACAATATCAAATACCATCCCTTTTCTTAGTTGCAAAATTTTTTTATTAGTTTTTGTAATCGTTTTTTTTATTGGTTTTTGAGTATATGTTTTTATCGGTTGTGATTTAATTGTACTTGTATTTGAACTAGATGAACCACTAGTATTTTTAGGTAATGCAGGGAGCTTTGGTAATGGTTCAGATACTGTTGTTTTTTGTACTGGTTTTGGAGTTGGCTTTGTTGGTTGAGTAACATTTTTATTAGGATTATTTCCGCCTATGTTGTTAATCTGATTAACATTATAATTTTTTCTTATCGCATCATCTACTGTATAATCTAGGTCTATACCAAATACAGGCATTAAAAATAATGCCTGTATTAGAAATGTTATAAATAATTTTTTATTATTATTTTGTTGCAAGATATTCATTAATAGCCTTTGCTGCTTTTTTACCTGCGCCCATTGCGTTAATTGCGTTTGATGTTCCAACAGGAGCAACGTCTCCACCTGCATAAATCTTAGGAATAGATGTTTCTCTTGTTTCTTCATCAACTGTGAAGTAACCACGTCTATCTGTTTCAAAATTAATACCGTCAGCTTCTGATGATTTTTGGATAATAGGGTTAGGGCCTGTTCCTAATGCTACGATTACAGAATCAACATCTAATGTTTCAAACTTGCCAGTTCCTACTGGTTTGCATCTGCCTGATTCATCAGGTTCGCCTAATTCCATTATCTCAAATTTCATGCCTGCAACATATCCTTCGTTATCAAGGATTTCAGAAGGTGCGTGTAAAAATTTGAAGATTACGCCTTCTTCTTTTGCGTGTCTGATTTCTTCTAATCTTGCAGGAAGTTCTTTTTCTGTACGTCTATATACAATGTAAACTTCTTCAAAACCAACTCTAACGGCTGTTCTTGCAGCATCCATTGCAACGTTTCCACCACCGATTACAGCAACTTTTTTACCAACTTTTAATGGAGTTGGAGTGTTTTCATCGTTAGCTTGCATTAAGTTTACACGTGTTAAGAATTCGTTTGCAGAGAATACGCCATTTAAGTTTTCTCCAGGAATATTCATCATCTTAGGAAGGCCTGCACCTGAACAAATAAATATTGCATCAAATCCATCTTCTTCTAATTGTTTAATAGTAATAGATTTACCAACAATAACATTTTTCTTAAATTCAACACCCATTTCTTTTAGAGAATCAATTTCTCTATCTAAAACAACTCTTGGTAATCTGAATGGTGGGATACCGTATCTTAAAACGCCACCGAATTTGTGTAATGCTTCAAATACAACAACTTCGTGTCCTGCTTTTCTAAGGTCAGCTGCAGCTGTTATACCTGCACAACCTGAACCGATTACGGCAACTTTCTTGCCTGAAGGTGTAATTTCTGCTTTTTCAGGTCTTGTGTTATCACCAACGTATCTTTCTAAAGCGCCGATAGCAACTGCTTCACCTTTAATGCCTAAAACACATTTGCCTTCGCATTGTCTTTCTTGAGGACAAACTCTACCGCAAACTGATGGTAACATACTTGTTTGACGAATAATTTCGCCTGCTTTGTTTAAATCATCTTCTTTGATTGCTTGTATAAATTGTGGGATTTGAATATTTACAGGGCAACCTTGCACGCATCTTGGGTTTTTACAATTTAAACATCTTGATGCTTCTAGTTTTGCTTGTTCTGGTGTTAAGTTCTCTTCTACTGCATCAAAATTACTTCTGCGTTCTATCATATCCTGTTCTTTAGGTCTTTGACGTTCCATATTCAAATCTCTCCTTATAATTACTTCCCGTTAACTTTACTCTATTTTATATCAAAATTGTGAAAATGTAAAAATATTTACTGATAATTTTATATGAATTCGGATAGTATAATATTACTTAAAAGAAATCCTTGATTAGATAATTTATATCCATTTTTTGTTTTTATGATGTGACCTGTATGCAAGTATTTATCAATAATATTTTTATATTGTAAATCAAAATCTATATTATATTTTTCATTTAAATTTTTAGTATTTATTCCTTCTTCAATTCTAAAACCCAAAAATATGCTTTCTTCAAGTTTTTCTTGTTCTGTAAGAAATTTTCCGAATTCTCTTTCAGTTGGATTGGTTAAATATTTATCAAATGTTTCATAATTTGAGTATCTAATTCCATCTATAAATCCGTGAGCTGAGATTCCAAAACCATAATATTCGTTTTCTTTCCAATAGTTAAGATTATGTTTTGATTCAAACCCCTTTTTTGCAAAATTACTGATTTCATAATGCTCAAAGTCTTTTAATTTTTCTATAGCTGTTAAATACATATCTGCTTGAGTATCATCGTCAGGAACATTTTCTGGATAATGTTTATAAAAATAACAACCTTCATCAATTTTTAATCCGTATAGTGAAACATGCTGAATAGGTAAGGAATTCACTATATCCAAGTCTTTTTTGAACATATCAAGTGTTTGGTTCGGTAAACCATAAATTAAATCTACGCTTATATTTTTAAAACCTGCTTTTTGAGCAAGTTCAATTGTTTGAAATATTTGGCTAGAATTATGTCTACGGCCTATTTGAGAAAGTATCTCATTATCAAAAGATTGTGAACCAATACTTAATCTGTTAAAACCAATATCTTTTAGTTCAAAAAGATATTTTTCATCAATAGAGTCTGGATTAACTTCAATGGTTATTTCTGTATCAGATGATAAATTAAATTTATTTAATATTTTTTTTAATTCTGAAATTTCCATTAAAGATGGTGTGCCACCACCAAAATAAATAGTATTTAATAATTCACCTTTATAATAATAGTCTATTTCTTTTAATAATGAATATAAATACCCTATTTTTTTATCAATATTGGTAAACGATATAAAAGAACAATATTTGCATTTGCTTAAACAAAATGGAATATGAATATAAACGCTATTTGTCATTTATTCTTTATCTTTGCCTATTCCTGCTTCTATTGCTTCTACAAGATTTACAATATTAATTTTAGAAAAGTTATCGCAAGAGTTCCATAAAACAGTAGGAAGAATATCTCCAGGTGTTCTATTTGAAAACTCAAATTTACAACATCCTTTAACCATATTAGTAGAACCGTCTTGTGTTGGTTCAAAATACTTACAATGTTGGCAAATTTTTAGAACCATACCATGTTCTTCTAATTTTGAAGAAATTTCTTTTATTGCATCAATAACTCTTATATGTTGAGTTTTTGTAGTATATTTTTTCTTTCTATTAATAAATACAACTTTAACTAATCCACTATCTGATATAATTTCTAATTTGCAAGGATAATGTCTTCTTCCATCGAAAACAAAAACATCAACTAGTAGTTTTTCAATATGTTTTGCTTCTGTTTTTCCGAACATAAGATTTCTTACAAATCTTATAGGTGGGAAGTTATAAATAACTTTACAGAAGGTATATGCAGGATATGCAAAAAGATATAAATGTTCTTTAGCAAATATTTTTGTATTTAATAAACTTGCGCAAAAACTTATTGTAAGAGCTGCAAACATTAATGCTATAACATAAATATTAACAGAGAATATATATTTATATGCATACATAAGTAATGCAAAATAACCTAAAATAACTGTTAAACAATTTGGTGCAATTAAAGAGAAGATAAGTTCTGTAAGACTTTTATTTTTAAAACTAATTTGTTTAATTGCATTAAAGAACATAGAACATCTATGACTTAAAGATGGGATTCTTAAATCATAATGTTCCATATCAAGATAAACTTTAATATTAGAATCAAAGATACATTTACAATTTAATTTAGCAAGTAAAAGAGTATATTTTAATTCATCATTTATGCTTTTGAAATTTACAGAACCAATTGCATCAACAATTTGTTTTCTAATAACTAATGCATCAGAATTTATTAAGCTACTAAGTCCTAATTTAGCTCTAGATTTTTGGATGAAATTATTACAATATTGGTTATAATTATATTTAATATTTTCAACTAAAGATAATTCATCTTTGCAAATAAGATTAACAGCTCCGGTTACGACGTGATTTTTTTGTAATGAATTGTTTATATTTGTAAGAAAATCAGAATTTACATAATATTTAGCATCAAGGAAAACATATGCATCAATATTATTAACAGTAGATAATCTTTCGGTCATAATTGATATAGCTTGGTCTTTACCAACTGTATCAACATTTTTGATGTTTAAAACATTAACATCTAAATCACTTTGGAATAAAAATTCAGATTCGTCATTACAGTTATCTAAGATAACATTTATTGAGTAATTTCTTCTTGGGTAAGTTTGAGTTTTTAACTGCTTAACTAAATTCTCAATAGTTTTAGCATTGTTATGAGAATATATTACAACACATAGATTGTGTTCTCTTATGTTGTATGTATCTCTTTGTTTTTTCTCATGTTTTAAGCTCATTACAGTTAGTGTAATGAAATAAATTGTAAAAATAGATAAATATAAAAATAATAAAATCATAATAGTCTCCAATAAAAGTTTATTCTAAACAATAAAAAATTTCAAATATACAGGCATGCTTTGGTTGTAATAGAATATAATTATGAAAACATATGTAATAACAGGAACGACATCAGGAATAGGGAAATCGTTAGCAGAAGAATATTCAAAACATAATATTGTTTTTGCAGGATATAGGAATGAAAGATTAAAGTTGGAAGGAGAAAATATAATCCCTTTTTATATTGATTATTCAAAGCCTGAAACAATCCAACAAGCAATAGAATTTATTAATTCTAAGACAAAAAAAATAGATACAATATTTAATGTAGCAGGGTGTGTTGTTGCAGGGGCTTTAGAGCTAATTGATATGAGCGAATTACGTCGCCAATTTGATGTTAATGTATTTGGCGCATTAGAATTAACCAGAGGTTTACCTGTAAATAAAGTAATAAATATAAGTTCAATGTCATCATTTGGTATATATCCATTTATTGCACCTTATTGCGCATCAAAAAGAGCTTTAGACATTTTATTTAATTTGTATAGTTTAGAGTCAGGGATTAAGGTTATTTCATTGAAATTAGGTTCAATAGCGACTCCTATTTGGTCAAAATCTATACAAGAAAATAATACTGTCCTAGAAAACTCAAAAGGATATGAAGCTGAATGTAAGTATTTAGTGAAAAATGCTTTGAAAAATGAAGTAAAAGGTATTCCAGTAAATAAAATAATTACTAAAATAATAAAAATAGAAAAATTATCTAGTCCAAAACCCTCATATACGATTGGTTTTGACGCAAAAGTAACCGAAATATTTTCACATTTACCACAAGGCTTTATCAATTTTGTAATAGAAAATAAATTAAAAAGAATGCGAAAATAAATGTCAAATTTCTTAAAAAATGTTAACAATCTGAATTAAAATGGCAAAAAAGATTTATTTTTTGACTTAAATATTGTATCATATCATGTGTAGGTAATTTATTTTGGAACGTAATAAAGAACAAATATTCAAGGAAGATACGAAAAGGCATTTTCCCAATAGTACAAATGCTACATCGCCCCTATCAGCAAGTAAAATAGTGGCGAAGGTAAATTTATTGTCTTCAACATCAGTGCCTAGTAGAGTTTCTACTTTGGTTTCAAATCCAAATAGAAATAGAAATGAGTCACAAGTATATCGTCAAGTAATAGATGCAATATCTTCAATTACTCCATCTAAAGATATATCTTCATTTTATTTACAAGTACATAAAATTCTTACAAATTATTTAGGATGTTCTTTTACAGCTTATGGTCTTTATAATGAAATTTCAGGCTGTATCAATTTAAAATTAATAGATAAAATGGATAATTCTTTTGTTTCAAAAGTTTTTAAGACAGATTCAAATAATCCTATATATCAAGTATTTTCTACAAAATCTATTATTTCAAAGAAAAATGTAAACTTTTTAAATTTAGCATATTTCCATAATCATTCAATAACAATTTTACCAATGATATCAGTTTCTAAATGTATTGGTGTAATGATTGTTGCAGATGAATTAGATGAAACTTATAGAAACTTATGTGCATTTATATCTAATTATGTAGCGACTGTATTTGATAATTATTCATTAATAGAAGCTGCGAATGCTCATATGAATACAGATTCTTTAACACAATTATATAATCATAGAGGCTTCCAAGAATGTTTGACTAAAGAGTTATGTCAAGCTGAGGAATCAGGACAAGATTTATCTATAGTAATGTTAGATGTAAATAATATTTCCAAAATAAATAGAGAGTTAGGCCATGCAAAAGGTGACGAGGTTATAAAACTTGTTGCTGAAAAAGTTAAACATAATATGAGAAAATCTGATATGGCTGGTCGTTATGGTGGAGATGAGATAGCTTTGATATTACCTAATACAAATGTGTCAGAGGCAAAATATATAGCAGAATATATTACTTATAGTTTGTCTTGTTGTTTTGTAGATGATGTAGGTCCAGTAAAGGTTTCTGTAGGTATTGCATCTTATCCTGAGTGTGCAAAAGAACAAGAAAAATTATTAATATTAGCAGAACAAGCTATGTATATATCTCAAGCTCAAGGATATAAAGATGGCATGTCAGCAATTATCAGTTCTTCTGATTTCAATTTCTGGGATGATGTTGCACTTCATTCATATGCTGAAGTTTTATCAAAACGTCATTCACAAATGGGAATGAATTTTGAAGAAGAATTGTTGAAGAAATTCAATAATGAACAAATAAATTCCGTAAATCATTTATCAGAAATTGCAACATCATTAGCAGGAGCTATTGATGCAAAAGACCCTTATACAAAAGGTCATTCAACTTCTGTTTCAAGATATTCTGAAGCATTGGCAAGAGCAATTAATCTTCCAGAAGATGAAGTACAAAGAATTAAATTAGGTGCATTGTTACATGATGTAGGAAAAATTGGTATTCCAGAAAATATTTTGAAAAAACCTGATAGATTATCCGATGATGAATGGAATGTAATGAAACAGCACCCAACAATTGGAGCAGATAAAGTATTAATGCCAAATGAAGCATTAAGAGATTTAATTCCTATTGTTAAATATCACCATGAGCATATTGATGGAAGTGGTTATCCTGAAAAATTAAAAGGTGATGAAATTCCACTTGCAGCAAAAATTGTTGCTGTAGCAGATGCGTTCCATGCTCTAATTAGTGATAGACCATATAGAAAAGGTCTAAGCCTTGATGTTGCTTGTAATATTCTAACAGAAGGTGCAGGAAAACAATGGGATTCTAATTTAATTCGTAAATTTATCCAAATAGCCCCTTCTTTATCTACAAAGATATAGAATTTAATTTGAGCTTTCTTGGTTTATATTTTTGATATTTTCTTCTAGAGGAGAGTTGTTTTCTGATGGTGTAGTTGTAGTTTCTTGAGGTGCAACATTTCCATCAACTCCAGACATGCCAGGTTTACTGTTCTTTTTATATTCTTTTACTCTTAACCGATATTGCATTTTAAGTTCTTTTAGTTTCTTTTTATATTGAACTTTCTTTTCTTTATTTACTTTTTTTAGTTCTTTTTTTGCTTTTTTCTTATTACTTTTTTCTAATTTTTCTTGTCTTGCATTTTCCCATTCAACTTCTTCTCTTGGAACATAACTGTCGTGAACTAATTTATATCCAACAATACAAACAGAATGGTTAGTTCCTTCTAAATCTATTAATTGAGTTCTTTCTCCATTAACATCAACAGCCCAAGTTCCCAAGAATATAGGAACACCTCCTGTATATGCATAACCTGTTACAAGAATTCTTGTAGGATCAGTTTGATCAAATCCTAAAGGATATATGTCCCATCTGTAGTCATCAAATTCAACTCCTGAAACATTATGCCAATAATCTGTAATTGTTTCTCTTGCTTCTGTAAGTTTTTTTGACTTACCTGTCATAAAATCATGAACAAGTAATTCTGTTTTCCATATCCCATCAAAAATATAACCTGTTTTTTCTTTCGCAACTATATATCTATTATCAGGAGAATAATCTACAGGTGTAATTGTTCTAAAAGCTCCTTCTTCTGATAAATCCTTAATTGTTGAAAAAATAGGTTCAGGGATTTTTTTAATAACATTTGCTTTTTGAACTCTTTCAACTCGATTTAATTTAGTATCTAGAGGTATAACAAAAACATCGCAAGCTGTACATCTTTGTTTTGGATAGTAATAAATTGAAGGATATACAAGTTTTGTAAAATCTCCTGATACAATACCTTGTGCATTCACAATTCTTTCAAACTCGATTTTTCTTGGAATATTTAATTCCGGAGTTCCTGGAGGGTTGTTATATCTTACAAGTTTATATGTGGGTTGAGGAACATATTTCATATCTACAGGTTTAGGGTATTTTCTATCTTCGACTATTCGATTTTCATTATCTATACCTGTTGATTGTTGTTGGTATTCTTCTTCGAGCATAAAGCCAGATTTCGGAAGAATACTTTTTTCGTATTCTTCTTTTAAATTTTCTTTTTGAGCTTCATATTCGTATTGATATTGTCTAAGTACAGGATTTTTTTCTTTGAATACATGCATATCCTCTACTTGAACTCTAAAGAATGTTACAAAAGCTATAGCAATAATTGCCCAAAACATTTTATACTAAACCCTCATCCATTGCTTTTCTTGTTGCTTGAGTTCTAGTTGCAGTTGAAAGTTTTTGTAGAACACTATGAACATGAGCTTTTGCAGTTGCTCTAGTAATAGTTAATTCTTCTGCAATTTGTGGATTTGTAAGTCCGTTAACAATAAGTGCTAAAACTTCCATTTCTCTTTCAGTTAATCCATACATGGATTTTCCAGCTTTATAATTTATTCCATTTGATATCCTTGTCTCGTTACTAGCTGAAGGAGCTTGAATGCTTGATAGTACAAGTTTTGCAATAGCAGGATCAATCCAAGCTACTCCTTCATTAACAGAACGTATAGCAGTATGAATATTTTCTGTGCTTGCTCCTTTCATGATATAACCGTCAGCTCCTGATTTGAAAGCTGCAAATACATCATCTTCAGCATCTCTTGAGGTAAAAATTAAAACTTTTATTTGAGGGTTAAAATCTTTTATTCTTTTTGTTGCTTCAATGCCATCAATATTAGGAAGCCCAATATCCATAAGTACAATGTCAGGTGATAGTTGTTTAGCAAGTTCTACCCCTGATAGTCCATTTTCAGCTTCTCCTACAAGAGTTATGTCTTCGGCTTTATCAATCATTATTGACAACCCCATTCTTACAAGTTCATGATCTTCAACAAGTAAAACTCTTATCATTTTATTTTATTTTAACCTCTTCTTTTGTACTATTTTGTTTGTTTATTTCGACTACATTTGTTAGTAGGAATGAAAATTCACTTCCTTTATTTAATTTGCTTTCAAGCCAAATTTTACCATTATGAGCTTCTATTATTTGTCTAGAAAGATATAATCCAAGCCCTGTTCCTGTTGAACGTTTTTGACTTGTTCCTTGAGAAAATCTTTGGAATAAGTGAGGAATATCTTCTTTAGGTATTCCATTTCCGTTATCAAGAACGGAGAATATTAAATCATTTTTATCTATTTTAACAGATATAATGACTTCCCCTCCATTATTTGTATAGTTAATAGCATTACCACATAAGTTACAAATAACTCGTCTTATTTCACCATTGTCTGCATGTATTGTAATGTTATTTTCAGGAATTTCCAGTTTAAAATCTATATTTTTCTTTTGAGCAAGTGGGAGTAATTCATTGTAGACTTGTTTGACTAATGAGTTGAAGCAGAAATTGGTCTTACAAAGAACAAGTTTTTGAGCATCAAATCTATAAACTTCTAATAATGCATTAACTAATCCTAATAAATCTTCATTACTTTTTTGCATTGTAGATAATAGGACTTTTTGTTTATCCGAGATTTCACCTAAAGAACCGTCTATAAAGAATTTTAATGTTTGGATAGCTGCTAATAAAGGAGTTCTCAAATCATGTGTAAGTGTTGCAATAAAATCATCTCTAAGTTTATCTGATTCTTTTTGTTCAGAAATATCATGGATTACTCCAACATAACTGGTATCAGAAATTTTCGCAAGACTTATATCGATAGGTATTTGAGAATTACTTAAAAGATTTAAGATATAACAATCTCTGACATGGAATTCATTGTCTTCAGTTGATTTTATTGAATCCATTATGTCGATTTTGTCAGAACATATGAATTTTTCAATATGTAATTTTTTAAGATTTTCTTCGCTTAAACCTGATAAAGTTTCGCAAGCAGGGTTTGCTTGTTCAATTTTCCCTTGATTGTTAACAACAAAAATTCCGTCTGCTGAATTTGTAATAATACTGCTTAGTTTTGCATTTGATTCTACAAGATCAGCAGTTCTTTCTGCAACAATTCTTTCAAGATTGTGAGAATAATTTTCAAGTTCTTTTTTGGCAACTTCGAGTTCTGCAATTTTTTGTCTTAATTGAGATAATAAATAACTTCTTTCAATCCCATTTTTTATATTGATTATTAAATCGTCATTATCCCAAGGTTTCTCAATATATCTGTAAAGTCCGACTTCATTAATAGCTCTTATAGCATTCTCTTTATCAGCATAACCAGTAAGTAGAATTTTACTTACTTCTGGGTGTAATTTTTTAGCTTCTGTCAAAAATTCTAATCCGTTCATTTCTGGCATGAGAAAATCAGAGATTATAAGGTCTGGGGTGTTGTTTTTTAAAAATTCAAGAGCTTCTTTAGGATTGTTGAAAAATTCAGCATTATCAAAGCCTTCAACCATTAATAAAGTTTTAAAGGCTGAGGTTACTATTTTTTCATCATCGACTACAACAATCTTCCCACTTTCCATATAATAATCATATCTTATTATTATGATTAAGACAAATTGTAAACAATAATAAAGTTAATAAAAAATACCGATAAAACTTTGAAATTCTACCGGTATTTTATGTGTGTGTGAATTAAATATTTTATTATTCAGCAGCAGCTTCTTCTGCAGGTGCTTCTTGAGCTTCAGCAGCTGCTTTTTCAGCTTCAGCCTTAGCTGCAGCTTCAGCTTCTTGTTTTGCTTTAGCTTTTTTAGATAATTTAACTACATCAGATTTTTTGTAGTTTAAAGTACCATCATCGTTGCAGTTTTTAAGTAAATATGCAACTGTATCAGTAGGTTGAGCTCCTTTAGAAATCCAAGATTCAGCAGTTGCTTTATCTAATTTCATTTCTTTAGATTTAGGATTATAGAAACCTAATTCTTGAATTGGTCTACCTTCTCTTTTAGTAGTAGAGTTGATAACGATAATTCTGTATATTGGAGCCTTTTTAGCACCTAATCTTTTAAGTCTGATTTTTAACATGTTTAATTTTCCTTCTTAATTTATTATTCTCTAGTGTAAAGATTCGCCGCTTAATCTTTAGCTAAATAAGCCTAAGAGGAATAGCTTATTCCATGATAATCAAACCATAAAGAGATATTGAATGCAAGCGTATAAAACTATTCTGTTAAGAATTTTGAAATACCTGATTGCCTGATGAAAAAATCAAAGGAGGGGTAAATAATAGGGGTAAATAGTAGGGGTAAATAGTAGTAAAATTATTATAATTAATAAGGAGAATCTAAAATGTTAGAATTATTTATGTTGCCAACTTGTCCATATTGTTTAAAAGTAATGAAATTTCTTGATGAAAATGGAATATCTTATAGAAAGATAGATATAACTAATCCTCTAAATGAGGAGGTATTAATAAAAATTGGAGGTAAGCGTCAGGTTCCATTTTTAGTAGATAAAGAACATGGAGTTGAAATGTATGAGTCTGGAGATATAATTGAGTACTTAAAAACATTGTAACAAAATGTAAACACTCATGATTTAATAATATATTGATTTTTGCCTTGAAACACCATGAACAAGGCAATTTTCATGTAATAAAAAACTTTATATAAGTACGGGAATTGAGATACGAAAGAAAGTACTACTTTTTAGTGGTCTATTTTGTATTGAGAAATTTTATATATAAATGTTACTGGGGATATAGGAGTAAGAACAAATGTCAGGTGGAATTGGCGCATACTCTTCACAAGATTTATTTGCACAAGAAGCAAGACGAAGAGCAGCAATGTATGCAAATCAGAATATGCAAACAGGATATGTAAACCAAGCAGGATATGCAAACCAAGCAGCAATGCAACAACAATATTTGGATGAGATGTCATTGATGTCAGCTCAACAACAGCAACAAGCACAACAAATTCAACAAGCAAAAGGTTGCACCGATGGCAAAGATGATGGTGAAATTAATGGTTGGCAAAAGATAAAACATTTTGGTAAAGGTATTGGTAACTTCTTTAAAGGACTTATTGGTTGTGATAGAGATTGGAATTTTAGTGCAGGCAGATTGCTTAAAAATGTAGCAATGGGTGCTGCAATAGCAGGAGTTTGTCTATTAACAGCAGGTACAGCTGTTCCTGCAATTATCGCAGGTGCAGGAGTTTTGACTGCAGCAGGTGGTATTGCAAAATCTGCTTATCAAGCTAATCAGGCAAAAACAGATGCAGAAGCAAGGGCAGCTTGGGAAGGATTGGGTTCTAATACAGTAGCACTGGCTGCATCGGTTGTTGGTGCGAAAGCTACAATGAAGCAAGTTCCAGGAGTTGATGCAACTAAATATACAGGAATTAAAGGTACATTTAAGGCAGCATGGGATTCAACTACAATTGGATTTAAACAAGCAGGAAGTGCATTAAAAGCAGGTTATCAAGCATATAAAGCAGGTGGATGGCAAGCATTAAAGACAACTGTAACAGATTCTGCTCAAGGTTTCTGGGGTACAGTAAAAGGTAATTGGAATAATGCAACTAAACGATTAACAGTTCAAGAAAATCAAAACAATAGAATTAAAGATTTGGATAATCAAATTAATGAATTTAAAGCAAAAGCAGAAGCTGCTACAGGTCGTGATAAAGCAAAATATAATGCTCAAGTAAGACGATTAGAAGCAAGAAAAGCTGATATAGCAAGTGCTTATGATGATATTAATTCAGTAACATCATTAAAAGATGCTCAGGCAAAAATAGTAGAAATTGAACAGCAAATTGCTAAAAAACAAAATGCTTTAACTAATACAACAAATAAACTAACTCAAACAAAATTAAATCAAGAACTTTCAGCATTACAATCAAAATTAGAAGTATATAATCAAGTAACAAGTCAAAAAGTATCTTTAGGTAGAAATATAAGAAGTGAACTAGAATCTATTGCTAAAAAAGAAGCAGATGGTAAAGGTTCAGCTCAACTAACAGCTAGAAAGAATGAATTGTTAGCACAACAAAGAGAATTGAAGTTTGAATTACCAAACAAATCAGAATATTCAACATATGCAAAAAAAGTTTCTGAATCTGCTCAAGAATTAGTTAAGAAACAACAAAATTTAGATAAAGCTAAGGCAGAATATGCAGCAGCAGAAAAAGCATACAAAAAATTTGAAGCAGGAAATACATCAGCAGAAAGATTAGAAGCATTTAGAACATTGACAGATGCTAAAGATGCATATAGATTAGCAACAAGAGAATTACAACAAGTACAAATTCAAAATAATGTATACAAAACATATCAGTCAGCATCATCAGGTTATGATTATGTAGGTACATATTTAGATAAAGCTGCACAATTTGGTAAAACATTCAATAATTTGTATGGTTCAAAAGATATTCCTTTAGTAGGAGGTAAAAAAGTTCCATTTACTAAATATACAGTACCAACATCAATCCCTCGCTCATACATGATGGTTGCAGCAAATGAATATGTAAATCCATCAGTAGGTGGTCCAAGTTTAGACGAAATGTTATTAGCAGAAATGGGGTATTCTCCAGAACAAATCAAGGCTATGCAACAAGAAATTTCTCAGATGAATCAGTTAGCAGCAATGCAACAATCAGCTTCTCAAGGATATATGGGTTATCCAACAGCTCAACCAACCACAGGGCATGCTCCAACATTAGCAGATTATCAACAATTAGACGCAATGTTAAAGATGTATGGTATAGCATAATTAATAACAAATTAATATATAAATAAAACGGTTAGAAAATATTAGTTATTTCTAACCGTTTTACTAAAATAAGTATTAGAGTTAAAACCCTTGATTTATAAGGGTTTTAGTTTTTTATCTCCTACATATGGTTGATATATTTCATAATGAGTTAAACTTTTAAATTCTGTCTGTCGTTAACATGTGCATAACTACAAAGACGAATATTGAAAGGAGATAGTTATGAGTCTAAGTATTAACACAAACGTTATTTCATTAACTGTTCAGAGACACTTTAACTCTACAACTAGCAGAATGAATGACGCTATGGAAAAAATGACTACAGGGTTTAAAATAAACTCTGCAGCAGATGACGCAGCTGGTTATGGTGTAGTTAAGAAAATGGAATCAGTTCTTAGTACCTATAATGTAGCTGAAACAAATGGTCAAATGGGTTCAAGTTTATTACAAACACAAGAAGGTGTATTAGAAATTATCGGAAGTTACCTTCAACGTATTAGAGACTTGACCGAACAAGCAGCTAACGGAACATATGCAACATCTTCAAGAGTTGCGATTGCATCAGAAGTTGCACAAAGAATGCAAGAAATGAACCGTTTATGTGATATTACAGATTTCAACGGATTAAAACTATTAGATGGTTCACAAACAGATGGTGTTAACCTTCAAGTTGGTATTAATTCTGGCGCTGAGAACGTAATTACTTTAGATAAATCATTATTTGCAAGTGCAAAAATCACTTCTCTTATGCAGTTAAATACAGGTGCTGGCCAAAAAATGGGCTTTATCAACAGTGCTACTTATAATGGTTTAACTGATGCTGAAAAACAAAATTATTATGCGAATGCTGATGGTACATACTATTTTGAAAGTGCAACAATTGCAGCATTGTATGATACAGACTCAGCTGCATTTACTGGTGTAACTGGTGCAAATGGTACAGCGACAGTAGTAGAAAATGCATTAACAATTACTACAATCTGTAATGCAGTATTCACAAATGATAATTCAGCTCGTATGTTCTTAGACACAGTTGACTTAGCAGTAAATGACGTAACAGCAAGAGCAACTGAAATCGGGTCTTATATGAACAGAGTTGATTCAGCAGTAGAAAGTTTAGCAGTTCAAGGTGATAACTTAACTGAAGCAAAATCTCTAATCAAGGATGCTGATATTGCTGAAGTATCATCTGAGTTCATAGCAGCTCAAATCTTACAACAAGCAGGTGCTTCAATGTTAACAACTGCTAACCAAACTCCTAGTATTGCGTTAAACTTAATTTAGTAAGAAGAACGTAATTAATATATAACTAATGTTCCTTTCAATAGTAAGCCGGATTGATTAATTCAGTCCGGTTTATACTTATATTTGTAACTTGTATTTGTAAAATTATGTAACAAACTTTTATCTAATTAGACAATTATTTAATATTAAATTACTTTATGATAGTATAGTAGTGTGTAGAGGTTCAATCAATGTTTAATTCTTGGAAAAACTTAAAGTTAATTCAAAAGCTAAAGAATGTAGACCCCAAAGCTCTATGGTTAAGTTTTGCGAATTCGCAAAAAAATAGCCGTAAAGAATATGTTGATATGTTGATTGACAACAAAGAAATTCAAACTCTTTCTGACGAGAGAAGGTTGGAAGCGATGGTCAGAGAACAAATCAAGATGGAATTTCCAAATATTGAAAATTCATCTACTTATGAACTATTAGTTGATGCTGTAGTTCATAATATTAAGAAAAAACAGCTTCAAGCCACCGACAATATTCGTTTTGAGTAATGTCAAATTCACACAAGGCGAGCATAAAGCTCGCTTTTTTAATGCTTAATTTTGATATTTTGAAATATAATCATTTATTTTGTATTTAGATTTTATCCCATTATATGTCATGCGTCTTATTTTTCCTGTAACTTCGTAATCTGAAAACGCTCTATCATGTAAGCCACCTATTGACCAAAGGATACCTACATAACCATTAGGGGATGGTGCATCAAGCGCGTATTTATCATTTAAGTATATTGCAATTGATATTGCTTCTTCTGGGTTTTTACTCCATTCAAGAATCTTTTTTGCCCAATACATCCTTATATAACTATGGATTATTCCTTTTTTTATTAATTGTTTTTGAGCTGCATTCCACAATATGTCATGGGTTCTGGCATGCTCAAATTCTTCTTTTGTATATAAATATGTTCTTATATCTTTTTTATGAAAATTCAGGCTCTCTCTTGCCCATTCAGGTATCCCATTTATGTTGTTAAAATTTTTGTTATATAGACAAAAATTATCTGCAAGTTCCTTTCTTACAATAATTTCTTCTAAAAACTCTTCTTTGTTTTCTTTATTGGTATTAGAATTTAACACTTCTAATACAACTCTTTGTGATGATATAAAGCCTCGATTTAGATATATAGATAATCCTGATGTAATATTTTTATCAGGGTGGTTTCTGTATTCTGAATAGTAATCTAATTTGTATTTTATAAAATTATCTAAAACTTTTCTGGCATGCTTATTTTTTATCTCTTTTTCTGGATATTGGGTTAAATAATTATTAATGAGTGAATATATTTTTCTTCTAAAGGTTACGGCAGAATATTCTTGTTTGTCAGATGCAATTCTTGCAGGAACAATATTATGTGAATCTACTTCATATATTTTGCAATCAATATTATTTAGCATACTGTAATTTCTAATTGGGTTAAAATCTATTATCAAAACCCCAAACTTTTCTTGTCTTAATTCATATAATGAATGAACAATTTTAACTTTATTAGATTTTTCATAAGCAAAATTAAGAGCAAAATTATCTTCTTCTCTTAATTCTCTTTCGCATAAATAAACTATTTTATTTGATTTCTCAGGTTTTTTATTAAAATCAAATATCCT
This sequence comes from Candidatus Gastranaerophilales bacterium, assembly GCA_944324375.1. Classification (GTDB taxonomy): domain Bacteria; phylum Cyanobacteriota; class Vampirovibrionia; order Gastranaerophilales; family Gastranaerophilaceae; genus UMGS1585. Next base: position 19,983 of record CALUWB010000010.1, read on the forward strand.
ATCTTTATTCACATTTGATTCAATATCAAAATCATCTTTTAAATAATTCAATAGAGTATTACGTTTAATATTCTTCATACAAATAATATATATATAAACAATTCTTGATTAATCCGAATAAAGGATTAGTACAAATTATTAATAGGGGTTGCAAAAAATAAAACAATATGCTATTATTAGTAATAATTACTAATAAGGAATGATTATGATTAATATAGAATCAAAGATAGAATTGTTAAAGCAAAAGTGTTCAGAGGCAAATATGCGTTTGACACCACAAAGGATAGAGGTATTAAAGATGATAGCATCAACAGATACTCATCCAGATGCAGAGACAGTTTATGAAAAAGTAAAAGAAGTCATGCCTTTTATATCTTTAGATACTATATATAGGACATTGGCATCATTAGAGGATTTGGGTCTGATATTTAAGGTTGATAATGAATTACCTAAAAGTCGTTATGATGCAGATTTGTCTCCACATTGTCATTTCATATGTGTAAAATGTGGAGCTGTATATGATATCCATATGGATAAAAGTATAGAGCCTCCTAAAGAAAGTTTTAAGTACGGAGAAGTTCTTCAAACCAATTTGCAGGTAAAAGGAATTTGCCATAAATGCAGAGGGTAATCCCTAGTTAGTATACACAGTATAAGGAGACAAAAAATGGAAAAATTTGTATGTGATGTTTGTGGTTATGTATATGATCCAGCAGAAAATGATAATGTATCATTCGCAGATTTACCAGAAGATTATGCTTGCCCATTATGTGGCGTAGGAAAAGATCAATTCAGCCCTGCTGAATAGTAATATAGATTTGCAGGGCTTATATAAGCCCTGTCTATCTTTAAAAAGAAAGGAATATTAACCTATGGAATTAAAAGGAAGCAAAACAGAAAAGAATTTACAAACAGCATTTGCAGGTGAATCTCAAGCAAGAAATAAATACACATATTTTGCCTCTCAAGCTAAAAAAGAGGGTTATAATCAAATAGCTAAGATATTTGAGATGACTGCTAATAATGAAAAAGAACATGCAAAAATATGGTTTAAACTATTGGAAGGCGGAGCGATAGGGGAAACTTTAGATAATTTAAAATCAGCAGCAGAAGGTGAAAATTATGAATGGACAGATATGTATTCAACTTTTGCAAAAGAGGCTAGAGAAGAAGGATTTAATGATATAGCGTTTTTATTTGAAAAAGTTGCTTTAATAGAAAAAGAACATGAAGAACGTTATAGAAAATTATATGAAAACATCGTAAATAATAAGGTATTTGAAAAAGACGAAAAAGTTGTTTGGGAATGTGCTAATTGTGGTCATTCTATAACTGGAGAAAAAGCCTTAGAAATTTGTCCTGTTTGTAAACATCCGAAATCATTTTTTGAAATAAAGATGAATAATTATTAATATTGAAAAATAAAAAATAAAAAATAGTCGGAAGTAATATTCTTCCGACTATTTTATTTATTATTGGAAAATTTAGTTATCAATTCTTCTCATTGTAGGGAATGCAATAACATCTCTGATAGTTTGAGAGTCAGTTAATAACATAACTAATCTATCAATACCCATTCCCATACCACCAGTTGGAGGCATGCCGTATTCAAGAGCGTTGATATAATCTTCATCAATAGCCATAGCTTCTTCATCGCCATTAGCTTTAGCTAATGCTTGAGCTTCAAATCTATATCTTTGATCAATAGGATCAGATAATTCAGAGAATGCGTTAGCAATTTCCCAACCATTAACACGAGTTTCAAAACGTTCAGTTAATCTATCGTTTTCTCTATGAACTTTTGCTAATGGAGAGATTTCTCTTGGGTAGTCAATAATGTGGCATGGTTGAATCAATGAAGGTTCAACTTTTGCTTCAAAAACTGCATCAACAACTTGTCCCCAGTTCATATCATCATCAACACTAACATTGATTTCACGAGCTTTTTGGATAGCTTCTTCTGCAGTAAAGATATCTAAGAAATCAATACCTGTAGCTTCTTTGATAGAACCAATCATTGTTTTTCTATCCCAAGGAGGAGTTAAATCAATTTCATTTTCTCCATATTTGATTTTTAAAGTTCCAAGAACTTCTTGAGCAACATATGCAACCATGTTTTCAGTTAATGTCATCATATCATTATAATCTGCATATGCTTGATATAATTCAATCATAGTAAACTCAGGGTTGTGACGTGTATCAATACCTTCGTTTCTAAAACATTTTCCGATTTCATAAACTCTTTCAGACACTCCACCAACGATTAATCTTTTTAGATATAACTCAAGAGCAATTCTCATAGTTAAATCCATATCAAGAGCATTATGGTGTGTGTTGAAAGGCCTTGCGTTAGCACCAGATGCTAAAGTTTGAAGGATAGGAGTTTCAACTTCCATATATCCATCATTGTTTAAAAATTCTCTAATTTTTGAAATAATTAAACTTCTTTTTCTGAAAGTATCTCTAGTTTTTTCATTAACGATTAAGTCAACATATCTTTGGCGATATCTTGTTTCAACGTCTGTTAAACCATGGAATTTTTCAGGTAATGTTTGAAGTGATTTAGAAAGAATTTTATAAGAAGTAGCTTTGATAGAAAGCTCTCCACGAGGAGTTCTTCTAATTGTTCCATAAAACCCTAGAATATCACCAACATCAACAAGTTTAAGTGTTTTAACCATTTCAGGATCCATATTTTCTTTATGAGAGAAAATTTGGATTTTTCCAGTTGCGTCCATTAAGTCGATGAACATGCCAGTATTTCTGATAGCCATGACACGACCTGCAACAGCATATTTATCTTCAGTTTCTTCACCAGCTGGTAAATCTTTGTATTTTTCTTGTAAGTCAACAGCGTTAGCATTTTTATCAAAAGTGTACGGATAAGGATTAATACCTTTATCAACTAGTTCAGCAAGTTTTTCTAATCTTCTTTGTCTGATAGATTCTTTTGCCGAAATAGGTTCTCGGATAGCGTTTTCTGACATAAATTTTTCCTCATTTTGTTATAGATAATTATACTTTAGTTACATGTTAGCATAAAAATATAATAAATAATGCACAAAAACTATACCTAAGGTTGTAAATGAAAAATCATACGTTTCTATGATTTCATTTTGCTTAACAGCTGTTAACATTACCGTATACTCCTTAAAAAACGACGATACACATATCCCTAATCAACAGCTATGTAAGATTTTTACATAGCTTTTTTTTACGGATTTTGGCAAGTGCGACGGTTGCGAAGCAACCTAGACACGTCCATGTGAACAAGTTGATGGAGTGTAGGTTTTATTTATAAAACCGAAACGGAATGGAAACTTGTGAACGGCCAATAATCCAAGAACAAGCCGAGCAGAGGCACGAACGAAGTGAGAGACGAGCAAGAATCAACGGAAACGTTGAGTTTTCGTTGTGATTGCGAGTGGTGCCGTTTACTGCGAGGCGCAGTAAGACGTAGGTAGGTTACGACTAAATTCTGGTTTGGTTTAGGACTACAAGTTGGAATTATGCTTACTAGATATCACCACCAAACATCTGTTCACTGCTACGCAGGTAGATATGTTACGTTGTAAGTCCGGTTTGATTTAGAATAATTGCTTTTTAACTTCGATGTGATTATTTATCTATATTAATCTATGTCCATTGCAATCATCATTATAGCAAGCATTTCATCTTTATATTTTGCCTTAAGAATATTATTAAGGCTTTCCTTAGTTAATTTTCCCCCTTTAAAACCATAATGATCAGTGTAATGTTTTGAAACGTGAGTTCTTTCATTATTTACTTTTTCAGTGATAGCAAGCACTTGTGATATTGTTTCTGGTGTAAGTTTTTTACTTTCTAAATTAATTAAAAAATTGAAGTTTTCTTTTGCTTGTTCCGGATTTTTAGATTCTTTTATTCTTTTTTTTATTTCGTTAAATTTCATACTAATACTCCTTAACCCCTGCAATAAATTATTAATGATAAATGTATAAATAAAAAGTTAAAATATGTAACAAATATATCATTATTATATCTTATGTTGTAAATTTTTTCAATTCTTCTAACTTTATATAAATAAAGATATATAATAAGGATAAGCATGCTTAACAAAGCATGTTAAATTCTTGATAGGAACACAGGGTATAATGAATAACTATAACATAGCAGGTTCAACGCCTAATATAGATTATGGTGATGTAAAATCTGTAAAGGAATTGATATTTAATAAAGCTCGCGAAAAATCAACATCACTTGCAAAAGCTAGTGAAGATCAGATGACATCGTCGATACAAAATGATGTAATGAATCAAGCAAGAGATTCGATTGCATCATCAAATATTAAGCCTTTTGGTATGTTAATAAAATCATCTTCAGAGTCAGTATTGCAGGATGAAAAGTCTAATATTTCGGACTCTGTTCCAGAATTAAAACATAAAATCCAAAGTGTAGATAATTCAGTTTATACTGCATCAATGCGCGATGAAACAATGAATGCGGCAAGGAATCAATTTAGTAAAAAACCTACATTAATGGAAACGTTACACTTTTTAAATACCCAAGCTGCAATAAAGATGGTAAGTAAAACTCATTCAAAAATTGTATAGTTATTGATTTTAAATGGCATTTAAATAATATAAAACTCATCTTAATAGATGAGTTTTATTGTATTTAATTACAGAATATTTTTTTTTGTCCGACAACATGTTTGACTTATCAAAAAAAATTCTTAAATAAGAAATTGTAGAAGTTAAGTAAAACAAAAGTTACAAAATAAATAATATAGGAGATTTTGTCATGGGTATGGCAGCATCACAAGCTCGTTATTTGGGCTTAACAGCAAGAAAAACTAACTGTGAATGGGAAGGACAACAAATTAACCAAGCACGTACAGCTTTAGCAAACCAAAGTGCTAATTTGTTCAACCAAATGTTGGCATTATCTGTTCCTGATTGTCCTGACAAAACTGACTTTACGACACTTCAGTATTCATATTCAGATGGTAATAATGAATCAGTAATTGATAACTGGAGACAATTATCTGATTCAACAAAAGATTACAACTATGTAGTAGACCATTGGTATTATGCTGATATCTATACAGGATCTAAAAAATTAATGTCAGATCCACAAGTTACTATTAAAAATGATAGTACACAGCAATTATATAATACAACAGCAGGTTCAGTTGTGTTTAATCCTGACGGAAAATCATATACTTTCAGTACTACTGATGAAGATGGAGAACCAATTGAATTAGTTTATGATGATTTAACAAATTATAAATTTGACCCAGAACTTCAAAATGCTATTTTGGACTTAGCTGCTCAAGGTTATATTCAAACAAATGAGTTTGGAGAAGTAGATACTGCTACATTAAATAGTTTAAGAGGTTATCATGATGGTACATCTTGGCATTTTGCAACTGTAGAAGATTTAGAAAATGCTTCAAATAAAGAAGTTGGCCTTGAAAATGGAACTTGGACATTAAATAATGGATATGTAGATTTATCAGGATTTGATTTAACTACACCTCAAGGTTTGGATAATGATCAAGCTTTAGCTATAGGTAAAATATTAAATGATGCTGGTGCAACAGGCTTTGATCATGAAGATGCTACAGAAGTTAGAAATTGGTTAGATACAGCCGCCGCAGGTTTAGGCGATAAGACAAGCGGTTACTATCGCATCAATGGTACAACTTTAGAAGATGCGACAATGGCTCAAGTATATACAACCCCAGGTATTAATGATATGACAACAACATTCTCTCCAACATATGTAGGGAATGCAAAATTAACAGAGTTACATGCATTGTCTCAACAAGATGAAGCTGCATTAGCACAAATCATTAAAGATTGTCCTGATTCATCTATTGCCAAATATATAACTTTAAATCCTGATGGTAGTATTGAATATGCAGGAACAGGTATATATTCATTTGAATGGAATGGGGTTCAAAAATTCACTACTTATGATGATTTAGTTGATAGTATGCAAACTCCATTATTTGATGAAAAACCAATTGATGCACAACAAAAACTAGCAACTTATGAAGCTGCATATATTGAGACAGAAGTAAAAGAAACAGATAAAGCATTAATTGAAACAGATGGTGACGGAAGATTTAAAACAATTAAATTTGAAGATGATTCTATAACATATACATTAAACTGTGAACAAGTAGCAGATGAAGATGCATATAATGATGCAATGAATTCTTATTATCATGACGTTGCAGAATATGAAAAGAAAATTGCAGATATCAATGCTCAAACTGAAATTATTCAACAACAAGATAGAACTCTTGAATTAAGATTGAAACAATTAGATACAGAACAAAATGCTCTTCAAACGGAAATGGAAGCAGTTAAGAAAGTAATTTCTAAGAACGTTGAAATGACATTCAAGACATTCAGTGGTTCATAGAGTTAAGTTTAAAAAATATAATAAAATCCATTTTATTGATACACGTACACACCTTTTAAACCTTATTGCATCATTTGATGCAGTAAGGCTTTATTTTTTTAGTTTATGTTTGTATTTTAAATAAATATTTTATTATGCTGTTGTTTGTGTTGGTGTTGAAGATGTTGTGCCTGTTGGTTCTGTTGCAGTTGCAGTTTCTGTTTCTAAACCTTGGTTATTTTCTTCAACTTTTGATTGTTCAACTGTTTGAATGTTATTTTGTGTTCTTGTTAGTGCAACATTGTTATCTTTAGCTATTGCTTCTGCTAATTTCTTAGTAGAATCAGACATTCTTTCAGTTAATTCGCCTTGTTCAATTGTTTTTTTAGCTTTTGCTTTTCTTCCAAATCTCCACCATTTTGACGAACTTTTTAATTCTTCGCCAGCTTGTTGTGCTCCTGTACCTGCTTGTTTAGACTCTTTTGTGCATACTATTGTTCCTTCAAGAACTTTTTGTATTTCTTCAAGAGAAAAATTAATTTCATTAAGTTCATTTGAAGTTTGTGAGTTTAATGCTATATAAAATTCTATTTTTTGTCTATTTTTTTTAGAAAAAAGTTTTCCCCCTGACATATCATTTGAAATTTCATCGAGGGCTTTACTTACTTCTGATGTAGAATTATCTCCAGTTTGTTCATCACTTGGAACTTGTTGGATATAAGGGCTCATTCTTTGTACATTTTGTAAGTCTCTTTTTTCCATTATTTCACTGAGACCTTTTAGAATCATACATTGCATTTCTATACTAAAGCCTGCATTTTCTAGAGAATCTTTATATGAAACGTTATCTTGTTCTCCTTCTGCACTTGTTCCTGATTGAGATGATTTATATGTTTCTTTACTATCAGGATTTTCTTTTGCCCAACTTAAAATCTCTGTTGGTATAGTTTCTCCTGCTTTTTCAGCATTAAGTATTTCCTGAGCTGTCATATTTGTATAATCTTTTTTATCAGGAATTAATGTTGTATCGTTTGATCCTGTTGGTGTTGTTTCTGATACTTTTTCGATTGCTTGTACTGCCATATAAACTCTCTAATATATATGATTTCATATATATAAAGTTATTTTTTTAATCTTTATTTCAAAGGAATTATTATTGTTTACAAAACTATAAATTTTCTATTATTTGATTTGCAACTTCTTCGGCTGAATACATATCAGATAGTTTTGATTTTACTTCTTTTAAATCATTGATTCTTTGTTCTCGAATATTATTGTTATATAGATTTTTTTCTGTTTCATCAACAATATTTTTAACTGATAATTTTCCTTGGATTAATTCAGGAACTGTAATTTTCCCTAAAATAATATTTGGTAATGAAACCATATTTATACATCTTACTAATAAATATACTAAATAAAATAACCAAGGTCCTTTATATGCAATTATCATTGGAACATTATATAAAGCAGCTTCAAGTGCAACTGTTCCTGATGCTAAGATAAGACTGTCTGATACGCTTAGTAATGCTTGATTTTCTCCTTTTATAACTTTAAAATCAGTATTTTTTAAATATTTATTATAAACCTTGTCTGATAAGTTTGGAGCATGTGAAACACAAAATTGGATATCAGGATGTTTTTCTTTTAATTTGTATCCAGCTTTTATAAATATTTTCATCAAATGATTTAATTCAAATTCTCTTGAGCCTGGGAATATTGATACTAATTTTTTATTTTTATCTAAGCCATGTTTTTCAAAGAATTCATCCCTGTTAGTTTTTTCTGGTAATTGTTTGACTAATGGGTGTCCACAATAATGTGTATCTATTCCATATGATTTATACATATCAACTTCAAATGGAAATATACAAAGAACTTTATCAATATTTTTTTTGATAGTATTAATTCTCCACTTTCTGCTTGCCCATACTTGAGGAGGAATATAATAATAAGTTTTTATACCTGCTTTTTTTAAGAATTTAGATACGCTTAAATTAAAAGCTCCATAGTCAATTAAAAGTACAATATCAGGTTTGTATTCTTTAGTTATGTAATCAACTACTCTTTTACCTAAAGTTAAATGTTCTATTAATATTTTAGGTGTTAATCCAACAGCACCCATTTTTGATTGGTTAGTGAAAAGTTTTACTCCAGCATTTTTAAGATTTTCTCCTCCAATGCCTTCAATTTCTAATTCAGGATTTTTCTGTTTTAAAATTTCAGCAACACGACCGGCATGAATATCTCCAGAATAATCTCCAGTTATAATAAAAATCTTTTTCATCTAAACCGCCATAATTACAATATTATTTTTATCTGCAAATTTTACAACTTCATCTTGGTCAACTATTATAGTTTCTCCAGCTTCAACAGCAATTAAACTTGCTTTATATCTTTTCATTGTTTTTAATGTTCTAAGCCCTATTGCAGGAATATCAAAACGTTTGTCTTGTTCAGGTTTTGCTACTTTTATAACACAAGCTCCTTTTTTAGCTAATTTACAACCACGGCGAATACATTTGTCTGTTCCTTCAATAGCTTCTACTGCCATAATCATTTTATCTTTGATTACAACAGATTGCCCTATATCAAGTTTACCTGTTTCTTTTGCTAACCAATAACCATAATTAACATCATCTACTTGATCCTTTGTTGGTTGAATTTTACCTAGAACTCCTGATGGTATCATTAGATTTTTTATAAAAGTTGTTTGATCAATTATTGTAATACCTAATTTTTCTAATTCCTCTATAATCATAAGCATTACTTTATCATCATTAAGTCTTACAGCTTGTTTAAGAAGTTCAACAGCTCTTTTATCAAATTTTGGACGTTTGATTAAAATACTTTTGCTAACTTTTCCTAAAAAAGTTAATTGCTTAATTTTTTCTGTTTTTAGAATGTTTTCAATTTTATTAATTTCTCCTGGACAACAAGAATATACTTTTGAACAATATTTTTTTAATTCTCTATAATTATCATTAGATAATGAAATTGCAACAACTTCAAATCCGTTTTCTTTTGCATATTGAGCCATTTTTACAGGTAATAAGCCATCTCCTGCGATTAATCCTTGAATTTTTTCCAGTGTAATTGCCATTTTATTTCCCTTTGTTTCCTACATTTCAAATAATGATTCATCAGTAATTTCTGTTTCGATAACAGAACCTTTTCTATCTGGTAGAATCATTGTTATTATTCCTGCATTCGCTTTTTTGTCTGATTTCATGATATTAATAATTTCTTCTCTATTGTATTTTACAGGTTTAATAGTTTTATATCCATATTTTTTGAATAAATCATATGCTAAATTATAATATGTATGATTAATCATTTTTGTACTTAGTGCGTAATCAAAAGCTAACATCATTCCATATACAACAGCTTCTCCGTGTGTATATTTTTTATAATGTGTAATCGTTTCTAAGGCATGACCATATGTATGTCCAAAATTTAAAACTTTTCTTAAACCACTTTCGGTTTCGTCTTTTGTGACAACTGAAATTTTTAATTCTAAACATATTTTAATGAGTCTTTCAATAAGATTCATGTTATTTTCAAGAATTCTATCTGCTGCTATTGATAAAAATTCTAATAATAAATATGATTTTTCAGACTTACAACTATTTTCAATAAAAGCATATTTTAAAATTTCGCCAAAACCTGATAACATTTGTCGTTTATCAAGTGTTAGTATAAAGTTTAAGTTTATGAACACCATTTTAGGTTGATAAAAAGCTCCAATATAATTTTTTGCATAAGGTAGATCTATAGCTGTTTTCCCTCCAACAGAAGAATCTACAAATGCTAATAAAGTAGTAGGAACTTGAATAAATTCAATTCCTCTCATATAAGTTGCAGCTACGAATCCAGCTAAATCACCAACAACACCACCACCTATTGCAATTATTAAATCTTTTCTTGATAAACCTAATTGAATAGCTTTTTCAATAATTCTTTGATAGTTTTTAATGTTTTTTTGGTTTTCACCATCTTTTAGTATAAAAATTTCTTCTTTTTTGAAGTTAAATTCATTTTTATATAATTTATAAACTTTGTTACTAATAATAATAAGTCTTTTTTTATTCGCAGAAAGTTTATTAAGTTTTTTAGCCAAATCCTTTACAGGTTCTTTATCAATATATATAGGATATGATTTAAAATTGTCCTGAGGAATTTCAACTAAGATTGACGGTTTCATTTACTCTCCTTAAAATCTCTTTCGCTGTCAGTTCTGGATTTAAAGAACTTGTATCAATAATATAATCAGCTTTTCTATAATTTTTATCCCTGTTATCTAGTATTTCTGTAAAAATTTTAAAAGGATTTTTACATTGTAATAAAGGTCTATGCCCTTCTGTTTTTATTCTATCATATAAAGTTTGAGAGTCAGCAAATAAATAAAAAACTTTACCAGAATTTAATAAAATGTTTCTATTTTCTTCTGATTCAAACGCTCCTCCACCTGTTGATATAATCAAATTAGAATTTTTACATACGTCTTCAATTGTTAATGTTTCAATTCTTCTAAATCCTTTTTCGGTATAACGTTCAAATATTTCAGAAATAGAAATTCCTTCATCTTCTTCTATTTTAGAATCAATATCAACTAAGCTGAAATTAGGAAGCATTTTTTGTAAATATTTTCCAACAGTAGATTTCCCAGCTCCCATCATTCCAATCAGGATAATATTATTCCCTTTCATAATTGTTTTTTATTTCCTTTAAACTATCTCCACCGAATTTTTTAAGAAATTCATCAACTAAAACAATAGCTACTCGAGCTTCTGCAACAACAGCACAAGCAGGAACAGCACAAGTATCAGAACGTTCAAAATGTGCTTGAGTTTGAGAATAATCTAATAAATCAACTGTTGATAATGGTGTTCTCATTGTTGGAATAGCTTTCATTGTGCCTTTAATAACAATGCTTTCACCATTTGTCATACCACCTTCTAGTCCACCTGCATTATTGGTTTTTCTGTATATATGTTTTCCTTCAACAAAAATTTCATCGTGCATTTGACTTCCAGATAATTCTGCAGCTTCAACTCCAGCTCCGACTTCTACAGCTTTAACTGCAGGAATACTCATTATAGCTTGTGCTAGTAATCCATCAAGTTTTCTATCCCAATGTACATAAGAACCTAAACCTACAGGGATGTTTCCAAAAATTACTTCGAATTTACCTCCTAAAGTATCCCCTCTTTGTTTAGCTTCATCAATTGCATCTTTCATTTTTTCAGTTGTGTATTTATCAAAGCATCTAAGTTCAGATTTTTCAGAACATTCTTTAATTAGAGTATAATTATCTTCTTTAATATCAACTTTGACATCTCCAATCTGAATAACATGAGAAAAACCTGTTATTCCAAATTCTTTTAAAATTTGTTTTGCAATAGATCCTACAGCAACTTCAATTGCAGTTTTTCTGGCACTTGAGCGTTCTAATACATCTCTTAAGTCTTCTAAATTATATTTTACAGAACCGGCATAATCAGCATGGCCTGGACGCACTTTGGTAAATGATTTTTCTGCAATTTTTCTTAGAATATCAACATCATTAAAATTAACTTTTTCTGTGCACATTGGTAGTTTCCAGTTTTCAAAGTCTTTATTTTTTATTTCAAGACAAATAGGAGCTCCTGTTGTTTTTCCAAATCTTACTCCAGATTTTATTTCTACTGTATCATGCTCTATACTCATTCTAAGTCCACGACCATATCCACCTTGACGTCGTTTTAAATCTTTATTTATTTCATCTTCTAAAATTGTAAATCCTGAAGGTATTCCTTCAATAATTGCATTTAAAGATTTGCCGTGACTTTCTCCTGAAGTCAAAAATCTGAATACACTTCCCATAATTCCCTTTCTTATAAATAAATTTGAGGAAATACCTCAAATTTATTTATTTTGCATTGATTAGCATTTGAACTTTTGTTTGCATCATCTCTTCTGTTATTATCCAATGACCATCAGATTTTTGTTTTACAATCATATATGCTTTAAGTTTATATGATTCTCCAGATGGTTGTCTAAGTGAAGAAATTTTAAAAGTATTATTTCCCATAGGTGTAACAGAAATATTTGTATAATAATTCTTATAGTTTCTTATTTTTGCAACTGCTTGTCCCTTTTTCATTTCACTAATGTATCTTTGAGTATTTGTTTCTCTTGTAACTAAAGATCCATCAGGTTTAACTACTTGTCTAATAATTTTTGCATCAGGTGCATACATTGTTGTAATTATTGGGTTATAAGAGTTTGCAGCACTAACATACCTGTTAAAAAAGCTGAGAGCATCTTGAGATGTTGCAGCAAATGATATTCCTGCAAAAAATAAAATAGATAATAAACTTAAGATTAATTTTTTCATTTAATTTAGCTCCTCTTCAGGTAAAGTTCCTTTTACTTCAGCAACTTCATCGCAGCCTAGTCCATATGTTTCATGTAATGCTACAAGAGCACGTTTTGCATCATTCTCATCAACTAGACAGCTTACCTTAATTTCACTTGTTGAGATCATCTTAATGTTTATACCCAATTTAGCTAAAGTTTCAAACATTGAAGCTGCAATCCCAGGTCTGTCAATCATTCCAGCCCCAACAATAGATACTTTCGCAATATTATCATCTACTTGGAATCTGCTTGCTTTGATTTCTGATTTTAATTCATCAAGTGTTTTAAGAGTTTTATCTAAATCACCTTTATCAATAGTAAAAGCAATATCGTTAGTATTTTCAATTTTTCTTGCATACGATTGAATAATCATATCAACAGAAATATTTGCTTCAGATAGTTTAGTAAAAATTTTAGCAGCATGACCTGGAGTATCAGGTACATCACATACTACTATTCTTAATTGTGTTAAATCTGCTGCTACACCTGTAACCGGTTTATGAAGTTCCATATCATCTACTCCTACAATTAAAGTACCTTTGTTTTCAAGTTTAAAGCTACTTCTTACTCTTAAAGGAACTTTAAACTGTTTAGCAGTTTCAACTGCTCTAGGGTGTAATACATTTGCTCCAACTCTTGCAAGTTCTAACATTTCTTCGTAAGAAACTTCTTCTAATCTTGATGCATTTGGAACAATTCTAGGATCTGTTGTATAAACCCCTTCAACATCTGTATAAATATCACATCTTTCAGCTTCAAGCGCAGCTGCAAGTGCTACTGCTGATGTATCAGAACCTCCACGACCTAATGTTGTGATTTCTCCATCTTCAGTTACACCTTGAAACCCTGCAACAACAACAACTTTACCTTCTTTAAGATGTTTTTTTAACTTATCTGTTTTTATATCAACAATTCTTGCCTTATTATGAATATTTTCAGTTATAATTCCAACTTGCATCGCGTTCATACTAACAGCATTACATCCAGCTGTTTGCAATGCCATGGCTAATAATGCTATAGAAATACCTTCTCCTGTTGATAATAACATATCAAGTTCTCTACTAGGAGGGGTATCTGATATTTCTTTTGCAAGTTTTACTAAATGATCTGTTGTATGTCCCATTGCTGATACAACGACTACAACATCATTACCTAAGTTGCGTTCGTGCATTACTACATCTGCAACATGTTTTATTTTTTCTGTGTCGGCTACAGATGTCCCACCGAATTTTTGAACTATTATACTCACTTTTCCCTCGAAATACTTGTTAGTTCTTTGTACTCTTGATCAAAACAAAAATTATTAGGATATTTTGTTTTAATTTTTTCTGCAAGCATTATTGCTTTCATCCCATTATATCCATAAAGATTTCCTTTTGCAATATTGTAATTAACCTTGAATGCTAAACATAGCACATCAAATTTGTCTCCTGCAATTTTTTCTAATGTAATTAGTTTTTTTGTTGCTTTTTCATAGTTTTTTTGTTCATCAAGAGATTCTATATATTCAATCATTACTTGAATATTTTCTCTATCATATTCAAGTGATTTTTCATAATATTGATTTGATTGTTCGAAATCTTCAATATGTTTATAACATTGGGCAAGGCGCAAAAATGTTATTGATTTTGTTTCTGAATTTTTTAAACATAAATTTAACTGTTTGATAGCTTCTGTATAATTTTTTTCTTCAATATAAACATCTGCAATAATTTTATTGGCCATATAGTTTTCTTTAGATATTTCGATAGCTTTTTGTGCATTTATTTTAGCTTCTTCTTTGTTGCCTAATATGAAATAGCATTTTGCTAATCTTGCATATATTTCATCATTAGTAACATTTTTATTTAATTCTAATCCTTGCTTAAATTTTTCAATTGCTTGTTCATATTGTTTATTTTTTTGTAATGCTGTTCCCCATGATAAATATAAGAATAATGATTTTAAATTTCTGTTTTCTGCAAGTTCATATATATTTATAGCTTCATCTATCTTATTAACTAATACATATGTATCTCCAAGTAATAAATATGTTTCTATTTTAAATGGATTGCAAGATAGTGCTGTTAGTGCATACAAAATAGCCTTTTCATAATCTTTTTTCTTAAAATGAATATAAGCAACGTTATGGCAGGCACCTATATCTTTGTCAGAAGATTCTATTAAAAACATTAGTTTTTCTAGTGCAGAGTCATATAGACCTAATTCGATTTCAACTGTTCCTAGCATAAATAAACTTCTAGCATCTTTGGGGTTATATTTAATTGCTGATTCAAATTTTTCTTTGGCTTCATTGTATTTATGCTCTTTTAATAAAACTATACCCCAAAATAAATATGCTTCGGATGTTTTTTTATCTATTTCAATAGCTCTTTCATATTTTTTTATTGCATCTTCATTGTTGTTCTGAAATGATAAACAATTGCCCCAAAGACATAATGCTTTTACATTTTTAGGGTCTTTTTTTAATGCTTTTTTGTAATATTCAATAGCTTTTTCATAATCATTTTTTGATTGTTGAACAACTCCTAGATTTACAAAAGCATCTGAAGATTGTGAGGCAAAATTTATCGCATTATTGAGTAATTCTTCTGATTGTTCTATGCTGCCTTTTAAGAATAAATAATCTGCTAAATTAACAAATGCACGATAAGGCATTGCAGGGATTTTACCAATTTTAGTATATTCTTCAACTGCATTATTTAATTTTTTTACTTCTTTAAATATTTTTTTTATATACTTGTTAGGCAATCGACAACCTCTCTGAATGCTCCGTTTCCACCTTGGCGAGTTGTAATTTGGATCCCTTCGATTTCTTTTACTGATTGTACAGCATCTGGAACGGTAATTCTATTTTTGGCAAATTTTAATGAATCAATATCATTTATATCATCACCGATGTATAAAAACTCATCTTCTTTTAGATTATATTTTTCTACTATTGATTTGATAACATCAATTTTTATTCTAATATTCTGATGAACTTCATCTATATTAAATTTATTATTAATAAGTTCAATAGCAGAATTTTCTTCTCCTGATATAATCCCAATTTTATATCCCTTTTTCTTTAAAATAGAAAAAGCCATTATATCTTTGAAGTTAAGTTTTCTTGTACACTTTCCATTTTCATCAATATAAACACAATTATCAGTGATGATTCCATCAAAATCAGTAATAATCATTTTTATTGTATTAGGGATATTTAGCATTTAAAATTACCCCTTTCTTCTTAATTTTTCTCTGATAGGTATTTCTCTTTCGTAAACAACTTTTTTCCCGTCAGATAATAATGCAGGTACTTGTCTAATATCTCTTATCATATGGAATAATCCCGGAGTTTCTAAACTTGCAGCTTGATCAGAACCCCAATTTGTTCTATCTGATGTTATATGACGCTCAACTGAACATGCGCCTAAAGCAACAGCAAGAACAGATGGAGCAATCCCTCTTTCGTGTCCAGAGTAGCCTACAGGACAACTAAATTTTTGTTTAAATGTTTTTATGCAATTCAAATTAATTTCATTCGTGTTAGATGGATATGTTGCTGTGCAGTGGAATATAATAGTATTTTCTTCCCCTAATATACTCATTGCATGTTCAATTTCTTCCATTGTACTCATACCTGTAGATAAAAGAATTGGTTTTCCTTTAGATTTAGTATATTTCAATAATTCATCATCAGTTAAAGATGCAGAAGCAATTTTATAACAAGGTGGATTAAATTGTTCAATAAAATCAACAGCTTGTTCGTCCCAACAAGATGCAAACCACATTATTTTCTTTTCATTACAATATTGATTAATTTGTTTGTATTCTTCATATCCAAATTCTAAGCCTCGTTTTAAATCTCCATTCGTTTCGCCAAATGGATTTGGTCTAGGTTTAGCAAGTTCTTCTTTCGTATATACAATATCTATTGTTCTTTTTTGGAATTTAACAGCATTACATCCTGTTGCAACGGCTATATCAATTAGTTTTTTTGCTTCTGTAATGCTTCCGTTATGGTTTATACCTATTTCTGCAATAATAAAGCAAGGATAGTTATCTCCTACCATAATATTGCCAATTTTTACTTCTCTTGTCATAAAATCACCTTAAATATTTTTTATAAAGCCCAAAATCTTCTTCATTAATAGTATGATCTTGTTTTGTTTTATCTTCCACTTCTGATTTTTCATATAATATATTCATAGCTTCTTGTGTTGTTGGTTCTGCTATATTGGATTTATATGTATTATTTTCATTTTTTGTTTCTTTTCCAATAGTTTTTATTAAACTAATAGAATGTTGTGAAACTCCTATTAATAATTTTTCTCCTGCAATTTCAATGACTTGTAAGGTTTTGTCATGCCCTATAGGGGTTGTAGATAAAACGATAGGTTTTATATCAGAATTTTCTCTGAATTCATTTTTTACAGTTTTTACACTAACTTTATTTAGTTTTGTATATAAAATTCCTGTTACGTATATTAGGAATACTACAAATATTAAAGACATTAAAACAGAAAAATAATTTGGTTCATAGCCACTTGATTTAAGAACCGAACTAATATTTTCTGTTTCTGAGCTTGCAAAAGCTAGATTTGATAATATAAATAAACTAGATAGTGAATAAATAAATCTTTTCATTCCAAAATATAATCCCAAATTGATTTGTGTATGTTATGATTATATCATAAAAAAAATATTAGGTATTTATATGAGTTTACATATTAACTTATATGTATTATTAATTCTTTTAATTATTACTCTTTTAGGTGTGATAAATACCTTAATGGCAAAAATTAACCAAACAAAAAACCAACATAATGATATTTCGGATTACGTTTCAAGTATTATTAATACAATAAATTCTGTAAGATATGGAAATTTAATTGCGAGATTAGATAAGCATCCAAATAAAAATTTTAATGAAGTATCTAAATGTATTAATAGAATGATAGAAACATTGAATGATAGAGAAAAAATGATTGTTGAGTATCAAGGGGAATTAAGAAGAAAAAATGATTTTTTAAAAGTTATAATTAATTCTTTTTCTGATTGTATTTTAGTTTTAGATGAAGATTATAGAATAATTCAATATACTGCAAATATTTCTCAATTGTTTGGTGAAGGTATAAAATATTTAAATACTTTAATAGAGAAATATATAAAAATATCAAGTGATAAAGATATAAAAGAATTAAATGATGATGAAATTTTTATAGAAAATTCGCCAGATAAAAGATATACAGCAACTGTTACAAAATTGAATTCAGAAGAACATAGTAATAATTATCTAATGATAATAAAAGATGTAACAAATCAAAAAGAAATAGAAACATTAAAGGAAGATTTTGTTGCAACACTTACTCATGATTTGAAAGTCCCAATTATAGCAGAATCTAATATGTTAAATTTTTTATTATCCGAAAAATTTGGTGCACTAAATGAGAAACAAAGAGAAGCAATAGAAAATATGCAAAATTCTAATAAAGAATTGTTAGAATTAGTCCATATTGTTCTTGATACTTATAAATTGAAAGATTCAGGAATAGAACTATATAAACAACCTGTAGTATTATCAAAACTTATTAATGAAGTAACTCAAGAAATGCAGCCAATAGCAGATGTTACAAAAAATTCTTTAATTATAAAAATAAAAGAAGATAATGAGCTTTTGCTGGATAAAATGCAAATGAAAAGAGTTTTAAAAAATCTTATTCAAAATGCAATTTTATATGGTAAAAGTAATTCAGATATAGAAATAAAACTGTCTGAGAAGGACAAAAAAGCTCTTATTAAAGTCAAAGATTATGGTAAGGGTATTCCGAAGGAAGATATAGCAAAGGTTTTTAATAAATATTTTTCAGCGAATAAAAAATTTAGAAAGATTGGTACAGGTCTAGGACTATATCTTTCAAAAGCTATAGTTGAAGCTCATGAAGGGACTTTGGTTGTTCAAAGTGAAGAGAATAAATATACAGAATTTTGTATTACTCTACCTCTATAATGTCACCAGTGCAAACTTCTTCAATATCAATATATTTTGATAAGATTATTTTAGATTTTAAATTGCAACAATGTATTGGCGCAAGATATTCAATTTTTTCATCTTTAAAAAACAACCCAATATTATTTATTTCATCTTCGCTTTTGTCTATAAGATGTAATCCTCCAATGATGCCGTATATTTTGTTAATTCCGGTTACTTTTTTAGCATATTTTATAATGTTAATAATACCGGCATGGGAGCATCCTGTAATTATAAAAAGTCCTTTATTAGATAAATACACAATTGCAGAATCATCAATATCTTTAGTAGGATTGTTTGGAATTTCTCCTAAGAACCATAATTTATCAGATATTTTAATAGGTTTTTTAGTTAGATTTAATTTATATCTATTCTCTAATTCTTCTTTTGATACCGGACAACTATAATCAACTATATCAAATTTTTTATCAAAAATATTTGTGTGAGCTGTAAATATTGTAGATGAATTTCCTATACTTTTACTGATTAATCCTCCGGTATGATCATCATGCCCGTGAGAAATAATAATGTCAGTAATATTTTCTAAATCTATTCCTAATTGTTTAGCATTTTGCTCAAATATACTACTATAACCACAATCAAACAAAATTTTCTTGCCGTCACATTCTATGAAAAGACTTAATCCAGCCTCTGAAAGCAAGTAATTGTCTATTCTTGAATTATTTTCTACTAATAATGTAATTTTCATAAAATTAATTATATTACAATTTGTAAACAAATTAAAATAGAAAAGTCAATTTTGAAATTAAAAAAAACTTTATAAAAACACAGGGGAATTAAGAAAAGGAGATTTTTACTATGACTTTTGGAGCATTTAACGCATACGGCAATGATTTTACATTTGGAAGCAATACAAAATATAATCTAGGTTCAAATGCAGTAAGAACATCATTTGAAGGTGCGATGCTTTTAGGTGAAACAAAAAATGGTGCTGTTACAGGAGATGCAAGTATTTATTTTGGTTATGGATCTCCACAAAAAGGCACTCAATATAGAGAATATGGATTAGATGCAAATGTTCAATATAATAAATATGTTGGAGATAATTTTGATGTTGGTGTAAAAGCCGGTGTTGATGCTGGATATGGCTATACTTTTACAGGTGGAAATGATGTTGCTCTTGGTTCTTGGCCTGGATATGGTGTTATAAGTATTGAGGGCGAACAATATCCAGTAGTAAGACCTCATTTATATCCTTATGTAGAAAAACGTAATCCAAGAGTTTTTCAAGACGGAGGTTTCCAAGTAACACCTAGTGTATCAGCTGAAGTTGGATATACAAATTTCAATGATGCAAGAACAAGTATTTATGGTACAGTTGGTAAGGATATTGTAAATGGTGATACATTTAAAAGAGTTGGCGCTAGATATGAAACGCCTGTTCCTTTTATTGAAGATTATATAGGTGCAGAAGCAACAGTTTTTGTAAATGCTGATTATACATTCAATAATAAAAATAAAACAACATCATTTATTAATCGACAAGGTGCTTCAATTGGTATTGGTGGAAGAGTCACATTCTAATAACAAAAATTTATATAAAAAAGGCCGGTTAATTCCGGCCTTTTTACTATCTGACAAAATTTGTTAAAATCTGTTCTTCTAACACAGGTTTATTTAATCCATTGTTCTTGCCAAGCTCAATACATTTTAATAACCAAGCCATGTTTTTGCCAAGGTTTCTCATAATTTGTAAACCTTCCAAATCCTGTTTAACATCTTCAGGCTTGTTTTGACCTCCGTGTACCATTGGCCAATAACTTGATGAAACAACAGGCATGTTGTTTATTGTAAAATGTTTTAGCATAGCATCAAGTGAAGCTGTAGTTCCTGCTCGTCTTGCAGATACAATTGCAGCTGCTGGCTTAAATGCAAGATTAGCTCCACCTGCATAGAATAATCTATCCATAAAAGATAATATTCTGCCTGATGGATGTGCATAATAAACAGGAGAACCAAAAATAAACCCGTCGGCTTCTTTTGCTTTCTCAATAACTTCATTTACGATATCATCGTTAAATACACACTTGCCATCGGTCATATTTCTACAACCACCACAACCTATACAATCTCTAATACCTTTGCTTCCAACTTGTATAATTTCAGTTTCAATACCTTCTTGGTTTAGACTATCTGCAACTTCTTTTAATGCAGTATATGTACAACCTTGTCTGTTACAGCTACCATTAAATAACAAAACTTTCATAAAAACGCTCCTTATTATACCTTTTACAATGTAACAAATTTTTCCTTGTCCTGCAAGTTATTGTAAAATGACATCACGTATTTAGATAAGGAGTATAATTTATGAAATTTGCAACAGAATATTTATGGTTTTGTACTGAAAAGCACAGAGAATATATCAATATAACAGATGAAGTAGAGGAAATTGTTAGAAAAAGTGGTATAAAAGAAGGGATGGTTTTGGTTTCAGCAATGCATATTACAGCAGGTGTATATGTAAATGATGCAGAAAGTGGACTAATTGCAGATATTGATAAATGGTTAGAAGAATTAGCGCCTTTTGATATAAACTACAATCACCATAGAACAGGCGAAACAAATGGTGATAGCCATTTAAAGAGTTTACTAATCGGTCATGAAGTAATTGTTCCAGTAACTAATGGAAGATTAGATTTTGGAACTTGGCAACAAATTTATTATGCCGAATTTGATGGTCAACGCAAAAAACGTGTTATCGTTAAAGTAATGGGCGAGTAGGGGGTAAATTTATAGGGGTAGGGGTAAATGTATTATGAACTCAAACTCATCCTGTAATTAGTAAACAAATATAAGGTGTAAAAAGCTTAAGATTAAATCAATTATTTATAGATAATGTATTGAAAAATATGAAAAATATGTTAAAATATAAATGGGCTGGTCGTAATGACCTCGGTCCACCACGGCAGGTGTTATACCTGCCTTTTATATTTTCAGAGAAAGGATTCTTTGTTGACAGATTTAAGTATTTTTATCGATGAATCAGGGGATTTTGGTGACTATCAAGATTATTGCCCTTTTTATATTATTTCTTTAGTTTTTCATGAACAAAATAACTTAATTAATTCTCAGGTTAAAAAACTTGATGATTTTCTAATTCAGTGTAACCTTAAAAATCATAATATCCATACGGCTCCACTTATACGAAAAGAAAAGAGCTATAAAAATATGGATATTAATATTAGAAGTAAACTATTCAAACAATTATTTAATTTTATAAGAAATGTTAATATAACTTATAAAACAATAGTTGTTGATAAAAGAATATATAAGAATCAAGTTGATATAATAAAAGTAATTACCAAAGAATTATCTTCTTTTTAAGAGAGAATTATACTTATTTTAATCAATTTGAAAATATTATAATTTATTATGATAATGGTCAAATTCAGTTAACAAAAACATTAATTGCAATTTTTGGTGCAATGTTTGGTGAAAACATTGAATTTAGGGCTATAGAACCGAATAATTATAAATTATTTCAGTCAGCAGATTTAATATGTACATTAGCTTTGATAAAAAATAAATTATTATCAGGTAAAGATTTAACAAATTCTGAAGAAAAATTTTTTGGTTCAGTTTCAAAATTAAGAAAAAATTATCTTAAATTTTTTGAAAAAATTGAATTTGATAAAAGAATAAAACAAAATTCTTTTTTCTGATTATTCTTTCAAATATGTAGAATTTCTTCGATATTACAAAATATTTTATACATTTCTTGTATTCTTTCATTTAAAATGATGAGCAAGTTATTGATATCTCCTTGTGTAATGTTGTCGTTATCTGTTGCAATGTTTTCGATAACTTTGCCTAAACTGCGTATTATGGAAATTTTGCACCCAACATCTAGCATTTTATCTTCTATCAAATTAATTTCAATGCTGTTTTTCATATAACCTCTTTATAAAGTTTTATTGCTAGTAAATATACAAATAAGTCAAATAATATACAAATATATTGATTATTTTAGTCTAAGTTGTCATATTTGTCAAGAAATAAACAATAAAATATAATAAATATTATGCAAATGTTAGTAAGAGAACAAGTAAAAACATTATTAGCCCAAGAAGGGATTAAGATGAAAGATCTTGCAATAAAAATGGAAGAGATTTCAGGACGTACTTATTCATTGCAAAATTTATCTCACAGACTCAGACGCGGAACTCTTACTTATAATGAAATGTTATTAATTGCAGATATTTTGGGCTATGAAATAAGTTTTAAGAAACAATAATTTTCAAGAATGAATCTTTTATTTTGCATTGCTGTATTATTATTTGTATTGAAATTGTATTAACAATGTATTATAATGTAATTACATATTAATACAATTGAGGTGTAAATTATGTCAAAAACTATTCAAATTCGTGTTGATGATGTCTTAAAAAAAACAGCTGATGAATTATTCTTAAGTTTAGGACTTGATACAAGTACAGCAATTAGAATTTTTTTAACAATGGCAGTAGAAACAGGTGGAATCCCGTTTGATGTAAAAATTCCTAATACATCCTTAAAACAATCAATGTTAGATGTGATAAATAGAAAAAATTTAAGTCCACGATATAAAACAGCAGAAGGAGCACATAGCACCACTGGCGCTGTGTGCTCCTTCTGCTGTTAGAAAACGCTTGTGTCAGGTCCGCTCCAGAATCTCCTCGCAGGCGGTCTGCAGAGCGGGAATGTCCTCATTCA
>CALUWB010000011.1 GCA_944324375.1 Candidatus Gastranaerophilales bacterium
AAGAAGCTTATGAAAAATTACTTGCTGCAGGTATTGAAGCAGTAATTGATGATAGAGATGAAAGACCTGGTGTTAAATTCAAAGATGCTGATTTAATAGGCTTCCCATTTAGAATTACTGTTGGTAAATCAATCCAAAACGGTAATGTTGAATTTGTTGTAAGAGAAACAGGTTCAAAAGAAGAAATGGCACCTGAAAAAGCTGTTGAATATGTAATAAGCCATGTAAGAGAAGCTTTAAAACACTAAATATTATTGAACCATCTAGGTTGTTTTTTATCTAATGGTTTTGTTAAAAAATCTGCATATTGAGGATAGTCAATTCTATCCTCTCTCATGCTATCAATTATTCTTGCTTGGCCTGAGTGTCTATAAGTTAAAGGCTTAAATCCTAACTTTTTATAAAAAGGTACAGATTCTGAGTATGAAACAAGAAACATATCAGAATATTTGTTGTTGCTATCAATTACTTTATTTAGAAGAGTTTCTCCAATGCGATTTCTTCGATATTTTTTATTAATAGCAATAGAATCTAAGTATAAAGTATTTTCGTTATTGATAACATTTGGTATATTTAAAGGTTCTGTAATGATAGCTGCAGTAAGTTGTTTTTTCTTATTCCGACCAAGCATAATAGTTGTATCAGGATTTTTTAATCTCCTTTTTACGTCTTTTATTGTGCCATTTATATAATCATCATATATTGCTTTATCAAATGTATCTGTGTGTTTTCTGCATAATTTCCAAAATGGGTGGGCTGATTGATTTGCAAAATTATCTAAAAAGAAAGTCGAAATTTCTTTTAATAACTTGTTTTTTACAGGTTTATTATAATCAATTTCTTTAAAATAAATAACATCATTTCCTGTTTTAATTTTAAAAGGTTTAACAGGATTATTTAAAGATTTGAAATTAGTATGATTATAATTCTGAATTTCCATATATAAAGAATACCTATGAATATTGAATTTTGACACTTTTGTAAAGTAATGTTAAGAGTAGCAAAAACAAAAAAGCAATTTTTAAAATGATATATACTTTATATATACATAAGAAATAATTAATTAGAAATTAGGATTTAAAAGGAGAATAAACATGGGCAAATTTGACATTAATGGCGTAAACGGTTCAACACCTTTATTTGGAACAAATGGTTCAACAAAAGCTGATAAAGCAGATAAAACATTTGATTTTGGTTTTAATACTCCTTCAGATATGGGAGTAGGTTTAGATACAGTACAATTTTCAGCAACAAAACCAGCTTTTGACTCATCAGATTTAGATGCAATGTGGGCAATTGCAGGAATAACAAAACCAGAATCAATTAAACCTTTAGAAAAAACTATGGCATTTGCAGCTGAAGGTGCAGAATATGGTGTTGAATATTCTGAAGAAGATATGAATCTTGCAAGATTTATGTTTGAAAACCTAAAAGCGTAAGATATAACCTTCCCTTAAAGCAGATTTAATGGCATTGGTGGATAACGCCATTTCTATCAACTGCCATCGCCCGTGGGAAATTAGGGAAAGATTGTAAGATAAAGTTTCAAGCGTCAGCAATACTGGCGCTTTTCTTTTATTTGTAAACATTTCTTAACAAAATAGAAATAAAAAGCAATTTTTTCTTCTTTATATACTTTATATATACATAAGATATAAATAACTAAGAATTAGAAATTAGGATTTAATAGGAGAATATATTATGGGTAGCTTCGATATCAACGGTTTCAAAAATGCATTCTTAAATGAAATGGCTAGAATAGCAAATTCAGAAACATTAGGTGGTAAAATTGATACTCAAGGTGAAATTCAAGCTGCAAATAATGCTAAAGCAATCTTTAAATCAGATTTGGCATCAAATCCAATCGGGGATTCATTCCAAAAATCAAATTCAGATGCTGTAGCGAATGAAGTATCAGTTGAAGATTTAATGGCTCTTCTTGATGATCCTGAATTAAATGTATCAAGAGTAAATGAATTAATACAAGATGCACCTGCAAAATCTTTGGGTAATCTTTCAAAAGTTGGGAGTATAAAACGTCCTGAAGAAACTACTCAGATGGCAGTAATGTCTGATGCTGATACTGATGGTGTAAATTTCTATACAGATATGGCAATTGCAGAAGGTCGTAATACAGATATTGCAATGGCAACAGATTCAGCAGAAGAAGGAATGGATGCATTAGGACCTAAATTCTATGATGCATTTATGGAAGCATTGTACGCAGCATAGGAATTTGTTTAAATTTCTGTTGCGTCCCTTTGTGGGAAATAGGGAAAAGATAGTAAGATTTGGGTTAAAGTTGCGGCATTTTTTGCCGCTTTTTTTGTTTTGTAAAGATTTTTAGAATAACTAGCAAAATAAATGCATTATATGTTTTAGTTTATTATCGAATTAAAAGGTTTGTGTATGACATTTTTTAAGCTAAATACAAAGATATCTCAAATCCAACCTAATAAAAGTATTAAAAATGATGCTAATAATAATCAGGTTAAATCTACCCCAAGTTATAAAGCGACTAAGAATGGTTTAATATTTGGAATTGGAGCAGGTTTAGGAGATGGTTTTGCAACGGTGTATTCAACAAAGAATAATATAAAAAAATCTTTAGCAGAATATAAGGGATATAGTTTTTCTCAGAAAAAAGAAGCATTAAAAGAGATTTTAAATATAAAAGGAATGACCTTAAAGAAATATAAGGATTTTATTCGAAAAGAAATGAGTGTATCAATGCCAAAAGTAATGCTAAGAAGAGCATTATTATATGGAAGTGTATTGGGATTAATAGGTTTTGGGATAGATAAATATCAAGGTTATAACAAGCAGTCAAAAAAATAAGAAACTAAATTATTTAGTTTCTTATTTTTTATAATTTTATTTTGTTTTTATTTTTCTTGTAATGCAGGTTGGACTGTTCCATCATTCAAAATACAATATTGACAAGCTTGTTGATAATCTCTTTTGTAAAAATTAATCAAATCTTCTCGCAAATTAGAACTATTCATATCAACATAATCATTTATATCTATTAATCCTAGTTCCCGAGCAGATGAAGCTTTAGGACAAATATCAAGTTTTCTATTTAATAATTGAATACAATTTGTAATGGAACATTGATTAACTTTGCAAATCGTTTCAGATACTGAAAACTTATTTTGTGAAAACCCATATTCTCTATACCAACTCCAATTATCAATAATTTGATATTTAATATTAGCTTGTTTTAATCTTTCAATTATTGCATCATGTTTTACTAAAGGTTTAACTTCTCCATTTACAGCATAATTACTGATATAAAAATAAACTTTTTTATTATTTTCACTCAAAATATCAAGTAATTTTTGAGATGGAACTATTGTACCATTAGATAAAATTCTGATTATATCAATATTACTTTTTTGACAAGTATATTCTAAAATTTCATGTAGTTTAGGATGCATAAGAGGCTCTCCTCCTATTAACACAAAATGTCTAATTTTATTTACAGAATTGCAAAGTTTATCTAGATTTCTTTTGAATTCTTCAACGTCAACCTCAATATGAGATACTGAATTAAATTTTGGTATCAAAGCATTACAATCTCTACATTTTAGAGTACATTTTGTTGTTATACAATATGCAATCTGTGGGATGTTGAATATATTTTTCTCATAAAAATTTTCTATTTCCTCTTTTATAAAAGATTCTATATAAAAATCTTTCTTTTGTGGATTAAGAAATTTTCCTTCTTTATACCACATAAACCTTTGTAATTCTGTTCCAAATCGATTTTCTGCATTTTCTTTTAAATATCTTCTTAAAAAAGTTTTTGTTATATTATATTTTTTAATTAGTTCTTGCATTTTATTTTCTCCCTAGTTTTGCTCTTAATAATGTTTATATTATATTTTTTGAATTTTATCTTTAGTTTCCTAAATATAATAATTCTTTTTAGTATTCTTCTTTTTTTATTTTTATCAAATTACATCGTATTATTTCTGTTCTGCAATCAATAAAGTTTCAACTGTAATATCACCACTATTTTGGGGACCTTGAAAGAAATTAAATTTATATCCCAAATCCCAACTTTCAATGAGTGGTTTAATTTTATAAAAATCATTATAACTATGATAAATACTAATTAATAAAGTTGGTTTTTGTGAATAAATTGTGTTTTTAGCACCAGTAAGTAATTTTTGTTCAAAACCTTCCACATCTGTTTTTATCATTCCGACTTTAATATGATTTTTTTGGACATAATCATCTAATGTTGTAATATTAATATCAAGATTTCCATCCTCACATATGGTACTTTCAATATTTTTTAAATCGGTATCAAAAGATTTAATTTTACTAATACAAATTTCATCACCTAATGCTAAATTTTCAATTTTTATATTTTTTAGATTATTTAATTCTATTGTTTTGAGAGCTAAATCATAATTACTCTTCAATGGCTCAAAACCATATATAAAACTATCAGGGAATTCTTCTCTAAAGATTAAAGCGCTATCAGCAATAAAACAACCACCATCTATAATTGCTTTACCATTAATATAATCTTTATTTTTCAATAAATTAAGACCATGTTTGTAATAAAAAACACTTGATTCAAAAAGTTTAATTGGAAGTTTAAAACCATTCCACTCATAAACGTTATTAATTTTTTTTACTTGCTTTTCAAATTCTTTAACTTGTTGAATTTGTTCCAACTCTTTTTTATTATAAATATCTTTAACTGAAACAAAAGACTTGGAATATGCAAATTCTAATTTATCTATTAAATTTTTTGCATGAATATAAGCTTCTCCACTCAATCCAAATAATAGTTGTTGAATATTTTTTTTGTGTTCTTCATCACTCAGTTTTTTTCTATCATTTTTAAAGACAGTAGATCTAAATGCATCAACCATTTGAGACATTGCAGATTTATTTCCTTGCAATTTTGCGCGTAAAATTTTTGCATAATCTTTAAATTCAGTTTTCTGTTGCGTTTTTCCAAAATTAGAAGAATGTATTCTTCTATTAGTTGAAACAATATCTAGCTTTTTTATTTGTAGCTTATTTTCGTTCATTTTGGATTGCCAATCGATAATTTCGCCTGCTGTTACGGATTCATTGAATAGACCGATTTTATCAAATACAGATTTTCGTATAAGAACAGCACCTGTAAATAAACCATAATATGGTTCTTTTTTTATTATAGTTTTTTGTTTTTCTTCTTCTGATAATTCAGGAGAATAGAAATCTTTTACTTTTGCCATAACAGCATAAATATCTGTATTTGAGTCTAATTCTTTATATAATTCAGGTAAAATATTCGTGTTCATAACATCATCTGCATCATGAAACATGATATAATCCCCTTTGGCAATTTTTAGTCCTGTATTTTTAGCAACAACCTGACCTTTTGATATTTCATGAGTTATTACAGTACAGCCTAAATTTTGGGCTATTTCAAGAGTATTATCAGTTGAACCGTCATTAACTACTATTATTTCAAGATTCATATTTTGGTTCTTTATTGATTCTATAGCTTCTGTTATATAATTTGAACCGTTTTTTACAGGCATTATAATTGATATTAATTTGTTCATATTTTTATCCTTTTATTATCTTATTCTTGTTCACAAACAAGTAATGTCTCTATCTCAATTGAACCAAGTTTTTGAACCCCTTGAAAGAAATCAAATTTATATCCAAGGTTCCAACTTTCAATCATAGGTTTAATTTTATAAAAATCATTATAACTATGATAAATACTTATTAATAAAATTGGTTTTTGTTCACATATAGTTTGTTTAGCCCCATTTAGTAACTGCTGTTCGAACCCTTCTACATCAGTTTTTATTAATCCAACTTTTAAATTATGTTCTTTTACATAAGAATCAAGAGTTACACTCTTACCATCTACATAATTTTCTGATTTTATTAATTTTTCATTTTGTTGTACAATTTTACTTCCTCCTGCATTTCTTTGAGGATCTTCTACTTGTAATCTGATTGTTTCATTTTTATCTCCTAAAGCAAGATTTTCATATTGAATATTTTGTAAATGATTTAATTCTATTGTTTTTAATCCCATTTCATAAATAGATTTTATGGGTTCAAATGCAATAATTTTGTTTTGACAAAATTCTCTAAAAATTAGGGCACTATCACATATATATGCTCCAGCATCAATTATTACTGCGTCTTTGTCCATGTTGTTTAATGTTTTTAGTTTATTTAGTCCGTGCTTATAATAAAATGTTGAATCAAAAAAGGAATTTACAGGAAGTTTAAAGTTTTTCCAATAAAAATAATCCTCATTTCTTTTTGGTTCGCCTTCAAAAGCTTTTACCTTCTCAAGCTCTTCTAATTCTTCTTTAGAATAAATTTCTTTTAAAGGTACAAATTTTTTATTATAAGTTTTTTCAAGTTTATTAATCAAATTTAAACAATTTGTTCTTGCATTGGAATCAAGATTTTTTAAAAGATTTTCTATATTTTTTTTATGTTCTTCTTCACTAACTTGTTTGCGTGCATCTAAAAAATTCGTTGTACGGAATCTTGAAACAAGTTGATTAATTGCAGAAAGTTTGTTATTATTAGGTTTGTTTTCTTTATTATTTGTAGATTTTAAATTATTATTCATAAATATCTTCCTTTTCATATATCCCGAACTATTATTCATTTATTTCTGGTAAAAGATTTATTTTCTTTATTAATTTTTTCTTATGTTTAATATCCATAAATGGGAAATAATTAAATAAATATAATTTTTCATGCACAGGGGATTTTATTCTCTTTTTAATAAATGGTAAAAATGATAATAAATAATAATATTCGTATTTATTTTCAGAATTTATAATTTTTTTCATTAATGGTATAAAATTTAATAAATACCAACCTGAAGTATTATCAGAAATTCTTTTATATGATACTATTGCTAATTTATCAAATAACTTATAGTTTACATTTATATCTTCTTCTTTATTATTTATGCTTTCAAACAAATGTAATCTCATATATACTGTATCAGCAACCATATATGAAGAAGGATGAGATTGTAAAGTATCTAAAATAGTTATATCTTCGTCATTTATTGTAAAATTAAATACATCCAAATTTTCAGACATTCTTTCAGGGGTTGAAGTTTTAGCAATAGGGATATAGCCTTTTTGTAAACTCCATCTTAAGCAAATTTGTGCTGGTGTTTTTGAATATTTTTTTGCAATATCTATAAGAACTTTATTGTCTCCTCCTCCTGTATGCATTAATGGCGCCCATGCTATTACTGTAATATTATTTTCAAGAGAATATTTTATAGCTTCTTTATTTTGCCATTGAGGAGAAACTTCCAATTGATTTACTACAGGTTTAATTTTTGCAGTTTTGAATAATTCATCAAGATGATGAGGCATAAAATTTGAAACGCCGAGCGATCTAGCTAATCCATCGTTTTTTATTTTTTCCATAGCTTTCCAAATTTCAGCATTATTTTTTTTCCATTTATTTTTTGGTAGAACATTAGGCCAATGGATTAAATATAAATCGACATAATCAAGATTTAATCTTTTTAAACTTTCATTAAAATATTTTATAGTTTTATCGTAATCGTTATAATGATGGCAAGATAATTTTGTTGTAATGAATAAATCTTCTCTTTTTACAATTCCATCTTTTATCGCATTATTTATACCTATGCCGACTTCTGTTTCATTCTCATAACCTTCGGCTGTATCAATATGTCGATAACCTCTTTTTATAGCTTCATATACAAGAGTATCAATTCTTCCATCTGAATCTTTGATGTATAATGTTCCATATCCTAAAACAGGTATTTTATAACCATTTGCTAATGTTTGGTATTCCACGAATTTTCTCCTTTTGTAATTATTTTTTAACTTCTTATCTTATTGCGTACTTGTTTAATCATCAATTCCATACGTTGTTTTAACCAGTCTTTATATAATGTTTGAAAATCTGATGATAACTTATATTCTGGTTTTAAATTTAAAAGTCTTTTTATTTCTTTTTGCATATAATTTTGTAAATTATTATCATTTAATTTATGGTATATTGGAAATATATAATTCATTACTAAACTTTGTAGTAATAATTGAAAATCTGTTTTATTATTAATACTATTAAGTATTAATTCTCCACTATAAAGTAAATCAGATAAACTCTTATAACTTATATTATGTGATGCTCCATTTTCGTGTCTTGTATAATGATATGTTGCATTATCTACAAAACAAATATTATTTATCTTTTTAGCGACATTTACACACCAAATGAAATCTTCTAATTGAGATATATTATTGGGGAAATATATTTGATTATGAGTAATAATTTCTGTTTTAAAAATTGCAGTTGTAAATTCTCCAGTAAAATAAGTATGATTCTGTTTAATTAATTCATTTGAGTTTGATAAAAAATTAAATTTATTACAAATAAAATTTATACTTCCTTTCGCGCATTCACAATTATTTTCTTTTGCATTATTATAAAGCTTTTCATAAAAATCTAAATCTATCCAATCATCAGGATCAACAAATCCAATATATTCTCCTTTTGCATGTTCCATTGCCGTATTTCTAGCAATAGATACACCTTTATTTTCTTTAAAATCTATAATTTTGATACGATTATCATATTGTGCATATTCTTTCAATATATCAAGACAATTGTCCGGAGAACAATCATTAACACAAATAATTTCAATATCTTTCAATGTTTGATTAACAACACTATCTAAACATTTTCTTAAATGTGGTTCAACATTATAAACAGGTATGATCACACTAACTTTTGGCATTTACTATCCCTCGTTTATTATGTTGGTATCTTAAATTTGCAATAAACATTTTTTGAGTGGTATCATTCTTTAAGTATAAATCTTTCAATTTTTCTTTATTACCACTTTTTAAAATATCTAAGCATATTTCATAAATATTTGAATTCTTATTAATATATTTTTGAACTTTATTATATATTGAAAAAGCTTTATCTATAGAATAATCTAAAACTTTTATGGTTTTACAACGATAACAATAATTTAATGGTGATTGTAGACACCAAGTGAATACATATTGAATTTCATCATTAGAAAAATCATCAAAAGATTCTGAATTTAAAATATTATCAACAATCATTTCATGAATATCTAAAACAGATTTAACTTTTTCAAAAGATAATATCTTAGAATCTCCACTATCTTCTCTCCTATGGTAATGGTAAAAGACATCATCAATAAGAGCTAATTTATTTGTTTTTAATATAGCCTGATTTAGGAATAACACATCTCCACCTAATGGATAATTCTCTAAAAATCTTATATTATTATCTTTTATTATTTGAAATTTATATATAGCTGTCCACCAAAAGTAATTAAAATATAATTTGGAATTATATTTTTTTATTAAATCATTAATATTACTTTTTTTATTTTCTCTATTATAATTTATTATATGAACATCACCTTTAACTATATCTGTATTTGTTTCAATAGCTTTGTTATATAGTTTTTCATAGAAATCTAAATCAATTTCATCATCATTATCAACAAATGCAATATATTCACCTGTAACATTGTCTAAGCCAATATTGCGAGCAATAGATTCTCCTCCGTTTACTTTGCAGTCTATAATTTTGAGATTAGAATATTTCTGAGCGTATTCATTCAATATATTAATTGAATTATCAGTTGAACAATCATTAACACAAATAATTTCAATATCTTTTAATGTTTGATTAACAACACTATCCAAACATCTTTTTAAATAATCTTGTGCATTATAAACAGGTATTATGACACTAACTTTTGGCATCGCAAACCTCATCTTTTAAATTTTTTTTAACCTTTTCTAAATATTTTTCCAATTTTTTATTTGTTTTAACAAATTTTGTAGATGCATCATAATTTTTATCTCTTTTTACTAAGTAAAAGTTGTTTGGAATAAAATACCGCCACCAATGAGACTGTTTTATATCATCATTAAGAATATAAATTATATTATTTTTCTTATTAAATTGTTTAAAAAAATTTTTAATTTTATTTTTGTTGTTTTTAATATATTTAAGCTCTTTTTTATTGTAAATATACCTAATGAAAAGAGTTGGAGTGTTTATAGTTTGATAAAATCGCTCAATTCTTCTTTGATATTTTTTTTCAACCGTAGGCAATTGTTCAAAAACAGAAATATCACCACCTGTAAAATCATGTAAAAAACCTAAATGTTCGTACTTTTTATTATAAACAGCATAACATTCTGGTAATTGCTTACAATCAAAAGAATTAAAATCTAAAAAATCTGTAAAGTGATTGTTTATTAGTTTTAGCACATCTTTAAAGTCGCAAATTATCCAATCGAATGGATATGACCTAAAACGCATTGAAAGCCTTTTAAGTTCCGAAGCTACAAAACAATAGCCTCCTAAGGATATTACATTATCAAATTTTTCCATTATTCCCTCAATTTATTCCTTAATTTAGACATAATTTGCTGTTTTGCATCTTCTTTTTTTTGCATAAAATGATAGTTTATAAATCCTTTT
This sequence comes from Candidatus Gastranaerophilales bacterium, assembly GCA_944324375.1. Lineage (GTDB taxonomy): Bacteria > Cyanobacteriota > Vampirovibrionia > Gastranaerophilales > Gastranaerophilaceae > UMGS1585. The sequence continues at coordinate 10,525 of CALUWB010000011.1, forward strand.
GGGTATTTACATTTATCATAAATATAATAAATTCCTTCTGCTGCAATTTTTGTCATTTCATCATTTATGTTTAGTCTATTGCACCAAGAAAGTAATTGTTCAAAAACAAAATTAAAAATAATCTTATAATGTATTTCATTAATATCAATGTTATTCAATAACTCAATAACTTTTTTTGCACCAATTACCATAGATTGAATATGATCCATAGAAATATTTTTTCTTGAAGTTGAAGAAGGGTTATTTGTGTAATAATAATGTGCATCATTTACAAGTATTAATTTCTTATAGTATAAATTAGCTTTTATTGTAAAATAAGGATCTTCGAAATGCTTAAGGTTATCTAAAAAGTGCACATTGTTATCAATTATTATATTTCTTTTATAAATTGCTGTTGTAAAAGTAAAGTAAAAGTATGCTTTATGCCTTGTGATTTTATCATTGATATCTATCCAATCTTCTAGATATTTTTTGCCAGTTTTTAAATCATAAAGAAAAAGTTTTCCTTTAACTGCGTCAGCATCTGTTTCAACTGCTTTGTTATACAATTTTTCATAAAAATCTAAATCAATAAAGTCATCAGAATCTACAAAACCTATGTATTCGCCTTGTGCAATATCAATACCAGTATTGCGTGCAACTGCAGCACCTTTATTTTCATCAAAATTTATTAATTTAATTCTATTATCCTTTGATGAATATTCTTTTAATATCTCAAGAGAACTATCAGTTGAACAATCATTAATACAAATTATTTCAATATCAGATAGCGTTTGGTTACAAACGCTATCTAAACATTTTCTCAAATAATCCTCTGTATTATAAACAGGTATTATTACACTAACCTTTGACACTTAATAAACCTCTCCTATTAAAAGTGTTTCTCCTACAGGATCTCCATCTATACCTTTAAAAAAGTCAAATTTATATCCAAGGTTTAAATCTTCAAGCCAAGGCTTGATTTTATAAAAATCATTGTAATTATGATAAATACTAATTAATAAAATTGGTTTTTGCTCTTTTATTGTGTTTATCGCACCTTCTAAAAATTTAGGTTCAAAACCTTCTATATCAACTTTAATTAAACCAACTTGCAAATTGTTTTTTAGTACATATTCATCTAATGTTGTACAAATAATTGATTCTTTTATATCTGTTTTTCTTCCATCAATAGATGCCCATTCTAGATGCTCAGGTGATATATTAATTTCAATTGTTTCATTTTTATTCCCAAGTGCAAAATTTTCAATTTTAGCATTTTCAATTTTATTTAATTCTAACGTTTGTATTGCTAAATTATAAGTCTCTTGTACAGGTTCAAATCCTATTATTGGATTAGTTGTGTAATCTCTAAAAATTAAAATAGAATCACCAAGGCAAGTTCCTACATCAAGAATTATTTTATCTCCTATATTATTAAAAGTTTTTAATGTATCCATTCCATGTTTGTATACAAAAACTGAAGGAGAAAAAGCCTTTAATGGAAGTTTATATTTATCATATTGATAATAATTGTTCACATAAGAAATATTATTTGATAAATCTTTAGAAATTTTTAAAGATTTTAATTCTTCTTCTGAATAAATATATTTATCATCAATAGATTTATGTTGTTTTACTCTAGTTACAATATTAGTAATTCTATCTAATATTCTGTTTAAGTTTTTTAAGGCATCATTACTTAATCCTTTTTTTAATTTTTTGATATTATTGTAGTGTTCATCTTCACTTAAACCCATATTTTGTGCTTGATCTAGAGAATAATTGTACGCAATTTGAAATACAATTGATTTTCCTTTTAAATATTTTATTTTTCTTTTCCAAGAAAATTTAATACCTAAAAAATACATTATGTATTTATATCCCAAATGATAACATGATATAGTTTTTTGTATAGAAAATAATTTATTCATGATTTTCCTTTTGTTTTTTATTCTTATTGTTCAACTTTTTCTTCACGTTCTGCTGTTTCTTCTTTTGTATATCCGATAGAATCTTTTTCAGGTGTCCAACCTGTTTCTTCTTTTACTTCGTGGATTGGATCTGCCAATAATAGTTCTTGAGCATCATCATATTCTTTTACTGACATTTCAAATTCTTCGTCTTTAGCTATTGATGAATCAATTGAAACTGATTTTGTTGAATCGCCAGATTCTGTTATTAGTTCGAATTTAACCATTTCTGAAACAAAATTATTTAACCTTGTTTCGATATCTGCAGGTGCGCCTTCTAGTGATTGTAAGCAAGATAATATATCTGCAACACTTGCTCCATCCATTAAGTTTTCATAAACTACTGTTCCTAGTCCGTTCAAACCGTAGTAAATACCTGTTTCTGAGTTTATAATAATTGCGATTCCATCTGTTACATCTGCAAACATTTTTTCTTCGTTTAATACATAATTAGCCATTCTATACTCTCCTTTTATACTGTTAATAATTCTTTTTCTTCTTTTACTAATTCTTTACGTTCCTTTGGTGTAAACTCAATCAAAGATATTTTGTATTTATCTTCCTGCGCAAATTCTTTGTTTAAACTTACAACTCTATTTTCATCTCCGATTGATTCCAAAATACCTTTTGCTATCAACGATTTACAAAAGATTTCAAATTCTTTTTCTATCATAGTTGTGTCTTGGTTTAATGTTTTTATTCCTTCCAAAATCGAAGCTTTTGAAACTCCTTGCAACAAGTATTCATAAATATTTGTTGCGAATTTATTCATCGAATAAATTACACCCTTATTACTATCCAAGATATTTGCTAAATCATAAGTAATATCAACATAAATTGGGCTTTCTGAAATCTCTTTTCGCTCTCTTTTGTCAATATTATTCATAAATTCTCTTAAAAATTCAGTATTCTTTTGGATATCAGAGCATAAATTTATCTTGTAGAAATCAAAACCTTTTACCATATCTAAAAGTTTTTTAATTGTTGTTGTGTCGCCTAAGTCGTTCATTTGCATTACTGTTGATTGGATAAGTTGAGTAATTGCACGACCTTTTTCGCAAGGCTCAATACTTGGTTCTGAGTCTGATACTATCTCAGGAAACATACATATTTCAATCGGATATTTTTTCTTAAATACCGGATGGTATTTAGAAATATTGATTACGTATTTGTCTTTTCTTGCATTATTTGAAACAAATCTGCATCCATCCAGTTTGTCATACAATTCGTTATACATTCTTGGAGATAATGTTATAATCGAATACATTGGATGTGTATATAGTTTGTCGTTTTCTTTTTCTACTATCAAATAATCGTCTGATACGTATTCAAAACCTTCCATCATTGATAACACAGCCAAAGTAGATTTTCCTCGTTGACCTCTTGCACAGAATAAGATTCCCTTATTATTCAATCCAACTACTGCGCCGTGAACCAAATTGGTTGTAGGTGTTTTTAATATTTTATTGAACATCTGAACAAAGATGTGACCTTCTTTGATAAATTCTTCTGGATCTAAATTTTCTACCCCATAATAATATGTGTTTGTTTCTTCATCATATGCATTAATAAATCCTCGTGTTGCTTCAATATTTATCAATGCATGATAGTTTGAGTAACTTTCATCATATACTTGTAAGTTGACATACTTTTGTTTACTTGCAAGCATTTCAATACGCATTCTTAAATTCTTTTTAGGATTAAATTTCTCATCGATTTTTTCTGCCAAAGTCTTTGCTTCCAACTCGTTCCAAACAACTATTGTTGCTGAATAATCTGTTGATGAATCTTTTAAAACATAAGTTAATTGCTTTTCAATTAATGGTAGAAATTTCTTTGAATAACATATTAATCTTATAGTACAGCTGCCAAAATCTATGTATTTTGTACAACTAAACTGTTTATCTATCAATGAATCTATATTATTAATCCATTTCTTTAAATCTGTTTTTGATGGGTTATCTATTCTCATTAGTTTGCCTCACTTGGGTTTAATTTAAAATAAAATCGTATTATATTCGGATGTTTCCTTATCGATTTTAAAAATGCGTACTTTGGTTTTATTGATAAGTATGCAAATATCTTAAATGGATTTTTCAAAACATCTATTACTTTTATCTCCTTTGATTTCATTCTTATATTGTGTAAATAAAATCTGTTGTACATCAGAACTGTACAATAGTCTTTTATATCTTTTTCGAATAAATTTATTTGTCGTAATGATTCAGGTAATATATGAGATGCAATATTGTTGATAAATCTTAGTGCAAATCCTGCTTGAACTTCTGTTTTTGTTTTCTTTGCATTTTCTATAACGATGTTCCAATCAAAATTTGGTTTTGTCTCTACTAAAAATTTACAATCATATATTGCATACAATATTCCTGCTTTACTTGTTGCATCTCGTAAGTTTTTAGCTAAATTTACCAATGCAATAAATAACATATCTTCGTTTGAAGGAATTAATACGTCTACTCCAAAAGCCTTAACTTGTCGAGCTCTTGCAAATAAATCTTTGTTTATATTTCTCTCATAACCAGTACTCATGTATATATATCGGTGTAAATCACATATACCATCTTCTGATTCTTTATAATGTAAATCTGCGGCATGTATTATACGCTTTCTTTCGTACAAGTTTTTATAACCAATTTTTTCAATCGCATCTAGTGCTTTGAAAAATTTATTATAATCAACCAATATATCTGTATCTCCCATTACCCTTGGTAAATCAGGACGTAAATGTTTCATTGCGCCACCTTTTAACAACATAAAAGGTATTCCTATTTTGTTTAACTCTTTACCTATCTTGGTGAAATGTGAGATTATTTCTAAGTTCTTAAATCTATAAAATTTTAACAAACCATTTAATCTAGGTTCTTCGTATGGTGTAAATCTTAATTCAGGATGGTCTTTCATAAAGTAAGCCAATAGTATTGCTTTATTTCCTCCTGCAACTTCGATATCCCATTTGCTTAATAATTCATCTAGTTTTTCTTGAGTTGGATTCTCAGAGAAAATAAAATTAACTAGCATTCTATCATTTTCAGATAGTAAATCTAAATAAAAATTAGTGATAACATCATCTATTACTGATGATTTGTTATATACATCTCCAAACTTCTCTTCTATATCCCCAATAGTTTTATCTAGTAACATTAATTGTATATCCTTCCATTACAATTAATGGTATCATAAAAAATATATTTTCAAACTATTTTATGATATTAGATGTAATATTTTACATTTTTGTATTGAATTGTTACATTTTTAATTTATTTACAGCTAACCAGATTTCTATATAGTTCTTTTCTACGTTTTTGATATGTCTGATTTGCTAAGTATTCATCGTATTTACACTGGGCATTTATCCATCCGTTTGGTGTAATTTCAATTATTCTGTTTGCAACTGTTTGAATAAATTGATAATCTTGAGATGTAAATAATACTGTTCCTGTATAATCGATTAAAGCGTTATTTAATGCTGTAATTGATTCTAAGTCTAAGTGGTTTGTCGGTTCATCAAATAAAAGAACATTATTTTCTTCTACCATCATTTTAGCAAATAGGCATCTTACTTTTTCTCCACCTGATAAAACTTTTGATAATTTTTCACTTTCTTCTCCAGAAAATAACATTCGCCCTAAATAACCTCTTAAATAACTTATATGTTGATCTTTAGAGTATTGTGCTAACCATTGAATTAAATTTAAGTCGTTATCAAAGTATTTTGTATTATCTTTAGGGAAGTATGAATGTGTTGCTGTAACTCCCCAATTTACACTTCCTGAATCAGGTTCAACTTCGCCTTCTAGAATTTGGAATAATGTTGTAATGGTTAATGGATCTTGTGAAATGAATGCAATTTTTTCTCCTTGAACAACATCTAGGCTGAAATTTTTTATTAATAAATTTCCATCAATAGATTTGTTTAATCTATCAATTGTTATTACATCTTTCCCGGGAATTTTTACATAATTAAATCTTATTCTAGGATATTGTCTAGATGATGGAATAATTTCTTCTAATGACAATTTATCAAGCATATTTTTTCTTGATGTCGCTTGTTTGGCTTTTGATGCATTTGCGCTAAATCTTGCGATAAATGCTTTTAATTCTGCAATTTTTTCTTCAGTCTTTTTATTTTGTTCTTCTTTTTGTTTTTGTATCAGCATATTAGCTTGCGACCAGAAAGAATAATTTCCTGTATATAACTGAATATTTTTATAATCAATGTCTGCAATATGTGTACATACATTATCTAAAAATTTTCTATCGTGAGATACAACGATAACTGTATTTTGAAAATTGATTAAAAATTCTTCTAGCCAAGATATTGTTTCTAAGCTTAAGTGGTTTGTAGGTTCGTCTAATAATAAAATATCAGGGTTTCCAAATAAAGCTTGTGCTAACAATACACGAACCTTTTCACTTCCTGATAATTCACTCATTAAAGAATAATGTAATGAATCATCTATTCCTAATTCTGATAATAAAGAAGCTGCCATTGAATCAGCTTGCCACCCATCTAATTCAGCAAATCTGGTTTCTAATTCCGCTACTTTCATTCCATCTTCATCGTTAAAATCAGGTTTTGCATAAAGTGCATCTTTTTCTTTCATTACTTGATACAATTCTTTATGCCCCATAATAACTGTTTCTATTACAGGATATTCATCAAACTCAAAATGGTTTTGTTTTAATACTGCGATTCTTTGACCCTTTTGAATATGAACTTCTCCTGAAGTTGGTTCAATATCTCCTGATAATATTTTTAAAAATGTACTCTTCCCAGCTCCATTTGCACCGATTAATCCATAACAATTTCCTGGAGTGAACTTTATATTTACGTTTTTGAATAATACTTGAGAGCCAAAGCTAACAGTTAAATTTTGAGTTGTTATCATATTTATAATTCCTATCTAGTGTATTTTAGTATATTATAGCAAGAAGTTTATCTATTGCCAAAATACATTTTGATAAAAATTCATCTTTAGCTTCTGGACTATCTGAATTTCTACTATATTCAATTAATTCAATTTGTAAGTATTCATTTAGTAATGTAGAGTTATTTATTATTTTTTGAATTATTAGATTTATTGGAGAATGACCAAGAATGTGATTATTGATATCAATAATTTCAGCTTTTTCTGCAGCTAAGCATTGTTTTAAATTAATGGAACAAGGTGTTGCATTTTTAATTGTTTCATCAATATTTGGTTTGTTTCCATATATCATGATATTATCAAATGAAATATAATTCATTCCTTCAATATATGCTCCAAAATCAGTTATGTTATATAAATTTTTAAGTCCTTGAGTTTTTATAATTGTTTCAAATGCTTTAATAAATGTTGAATAATCTTCTCTTGTTTGAACCATTTGCCCATTAATAGAAGGGACTTCAATTAAATACTTTTTACTACGATTTATTATTGCAGAATTATTTTGAATATCAATAATTTCATTATTACAATAAGGCTGATTCCCTTTTAATGCTAAATCAACTCCACAAAAATATATTTTTTCAAAATCCATATAATTTGCACACATTAGTGATATTAATGTTGTTGTTTGTTCTGCTGGATGTAATTGAAGTTTTAGCTTAGGAGCATGTTTTTTTATAAATAATTCATTATCGGAAAAATAAATTATTGTACTTTTAGATTTAAATTCAGATATCGCTGTTTCAGCTTTCCAATCAACAATTATATTTAACTTAGATGTAAATTCTTCAGATAAATTGTATGTTTGTTTAACATATCTAGCATCTGCAAAAACTGCAAAATCGGGAATAATATTATTTTCTTCTAATGTTTTTAATGCTTTATTTACTGCAAATATAACAAACTTATTTTGATTTTGTTTTATTGCTTCAATATTGTCTTTTAAGGAAGGACCAGCTCCTAAAATAAGGGCATGTTTATCTCCATATTTCCATTTAAAATCTTCCAATGTATAGAATTTTTTATCTAGATTAATAAATTTAATTATATTATTAACCCAAATTTTAGATAGTGTTTGAATTGTATTAATATCAATAATTTTATTTTTTAATTTAGAATATAGGTTCGTTGTGAATTTTTCAATATCATCTTTGTAGAATATAGATAAAATTTTTGATATTGCAAATTCTAAATTATCATTATTTAAGTAGTTTGATAAAATGTAATTTGAACATTCTTCCATACTATTTGAGATAAAAACTCTTTTATCTGCTAAATATTGTGATAAATCAACTGTTTCAAAAACAAACCTTAAGAATTTAATGTCAGGTTCATATATAACAATTTTAGCTTTTGTTTGATTAAATAATTCATCAAGAATGTATCCTACTCCAATTCCTACACTTACGATGATGTCATTACTAGTAAATAACTTCATATCTGCAGTAATTAATGATTTTGCATATCCAATAGGATCAATAGTATCTTCTGTTGGAATATCTCCTTTAAGAAATACAATATTTCCATTTAATGTTTGGACATAAGCAATATCACTAGTACAATCGCTTATAGGAATGGAACTTAATTCTTGTTTTAATCTGAGATTTTTCAATTTTGATAAATTATTTTCAAACATAGTTATTATTATACATAATATTTAAAGATTTGTAAAAAAAATAATGTTTATAATAAAATGATAAAAAAGGAGAGAAAGATGTTTGAAATAAAAGCACAATTATATTTTTCAGCTGCACATCATTTGTTGAATTATGAAGGAGAATGTGAAAATCAACATGGTCACAATTGGTTGGTTGAAGCCTATGTTAAAGGTACGGAACTTGATAAAAGTAATATTCTAATTGATTATAAAGTTTTAAAGAAAGAATTAAAGAAAGTTTTAGATTTGTTAGATCATAAAGATATTAACGAACTTGATGATTTTAAAGGAATAAGTCCAAGTAGCGAAATTCTTTCAAAATATATTTATACAAAATTGAAAGAAGTTATTCCAAATATAAGTAAAATTTCTATTTGGGAAACAGCTACATCTTGTGCAAGTTATTATGAGGATTAAATAAATGGAATTGTTGCAAATAATATTTATGGGAATAGTACAAGGGTTGAGTGAATTTTTACCAATATCAAGTTCTGCACATCTTGTATTTACATCAAATTTTTATAAAGTTATTAATGATATGCCTATACATCAACAATCAAATCAAGAAGTTTTTGTTGATATAATGCTTCATTTAGGGACTTTGATTGCAGTTTTAATATTTTTTAGAAAAGAAGTTATGGAAATTTTAATGGCTTTAATAAACGGAATTAAAACAAAAAATTATTCAGAACATAATTGTAAATTGGGATTATATATTATCTTAGGTACAGTTATAACGGTTTTAATTGCATATCCATTAAATGAAGTTGCTGAAAATTTGGTTTATTCTCCTGTAATTGTTGGAATCTTGCTTTTTATAACAGGTTTTGTATTATACTTTAGTGACACATATTCTGACAAACTTCAAAATAAATCTTCTGAGATGAATTTTAAAACATCAGTTTTAATGGCAATAGCACAAGGTATTGCAGCATTACCAGGTTTTTCTCGCTCAGGTTGGACAATTGCAACAGGTTTATTCAATAAAGTTGATAGAGTAACTGCAGCCAAATATTCATTCTTGTTAAGTATTCCAATTATATTAGGTGCTTCAATGGTTTATCCTTTTGTAAAAATTGATATGAGTGAATTAGCTACATATAATTGGGTTGATATTATAATTGGGACATTGGTTTCTGCTATTGTTGGTTATTTATGTATTAAATATTTTTTAAAATTTCTAGCAAAATATTCTTTAAAAGTATTTGCTTATTATTGTTTTATAGTAGGAATTGTTACATCAATATTCTTTTATATAAAATAAATGAAAATATATTAAATAAATTAAGGATTAATCGTTTATCATGTAATTGATGAGAAGATTAATCCTTTTAATATTATTAATATTTATAATATCAATACCAGTATATTCTAAACATTTACATTATGAGAAAGAATATCAGGCTGTATGGTGTCGGAATCATTGTGGACAAACAGAATACATATTAAATGATGGTGCGAGAGTCGACTGTTTGACCAAAACACATGCTGTAGAATTTGATTTTGCATCTAAATGGGCAGAAAGTATAGGGCAAGCTCTTTATTATGGTATCAAAACAAATAGAAAGCCTGCAGTTGTTCTAATTTTAGAAAATCCTCAATATGAAGATAGATACGTAAATCGTTTTAAAACTGTTGCGAATTATTTATGCTTAGATTATTGGTTTATGTATGAAAAAGACCTATATAATAAATAGGTCTCTTCATAGTTTATAATATTAATTAATAATAACTTAGCTATATTGTCCAAAAGCGATTAATGGAGTTTTAGATAAGATATAATATAATCCTCCAGATACAACCATACAAATAGGTATAGTTAAAATCCAAGCTGTAATAATACTCTTAACAATACCCCATTTTACAGCACTAGCTTTTACCATACTACCAACACCCATAATTGCTGTTGATATAATGTGTGTTGTACTAACAGGGATTCCAAAATGTGAAGCTGTTAAAATAATCCCAGATGCTGACATTTCAACTGCAAAACCATGCATCGGTTTCATTTTTACAATTTTAGAACTCATTGTTTTAATGATTCTCCATCCACCAGTCATAGTTCCACAAGAAAGAGCGAATGCACAAATTAATATTACCCATAGAGGTATAGAAAAATCAGTATCACCTTTTAAAAATCCAAATGTTATCAATGATAATGTAATAATACCCATTGTTTTTTGAGCATCATTTGAACCGTGGCTAAATGCAAGAAATGCACAAGATACTAATTGTAATTTTCTAAATGTTCTATTTAATAATTCTGGCTTTAATCGCCCAAATATTTTTAGTAACGCCCATATAACTAAAAATCCTACACAAAAACCAAATATAGGAGATGTAATCATAGGAATAATAACTAAATCTAAAACATTGTGTTCATTAACAACTTCTAATGCTGGATGTTCAAAATGAAATGCTGGAAATCTTAAAAGCAAATCATAGGGTTTATCAAGTAATAAATATGCATGCATAATAGAGGCACCTAACAAACCACCAATTAGAGCATGAGAAGAACTTGAAGGGATACCAAATCTCCAAGTTATAAGTCCCCATATAATCGCACCTAGTAATGCGCATAAAATAACAAGTTGAGTAATTGCATCATGTGCAACCATTCCTACACCAATTGTTTTCGCAACATGTGTTCCACATAATGCGCCAGCACAATCGAAAAGTGCTGCATATAAAACTGCATATCTAGGGCTAAGTGCTTTTGTTGAAATTGCCATTGAAATGGCATTTGCTGAATCATGGAATCCGTTAATGAATTCAAATACTAACGCAACTCCAACTAATATAATTAAACATAAAATCGTTACTGTCATATCTAACTATTCTTGAGAGCAATGTTCAAGACTTCATCCGCTACGGAATGACATCTATCCAATGCATTCTCCAAGTCCTTATAAATATCTCTAAACTTAATAATTGTTACAGGATCATACTTTCCTGAAAATAACTCACTAGTTGCTCTTAAAAGAATATCATCTCCTATAGTTTCAATTTCTTTCATTGTAGCTCTAGAATTAGTGATATCTTTTGTTTTATGTAGTTTTTTCAATAAACTTACAGTATGAGTCATTTCAGATGTAGCCTTCATAATAATTTTACCTTGTTGGTACATTTCTTCTGTTGGCTTATCTATTCTATAAGCATAAAAGTTTTGAAATGCTTGACATATTTTTTTATTGATTTTTCTAAGCATTGAAGCAAGTAATTGAATATCTTCTCTATCAATAGGCGTAATAAATGTGCTATTCAAAAGAGCAATGCTTTCTCTTTCTAAATCACTACCTTTACGTCTTAAAATTTTCACCTGCATTAACATGTCTTCATTAATTCCATTTGTTAACGCTTCATTGTATAGAATTGCACTTTTTTTACAATTCAATGCTGCATCAACAAACAAATCAAAGAAAACTTTGTTATCTGGTGGTAAAATCTTTTCCAAAATTCCTAGTTTCATATAAAGTTCCCTTTCCTTCTTTATGATAATTCAAATATGCCATGATACAAATTAATTTTTTTTGACTGTAACAAAAATTTAAAATAACCCTTTATGTTTATATGAGGCTAATTTAAAAACTTGAAAAACATGTGATATTATTGTTAATTATAGATATAAGGAGGTATTAAATGGAACCTAAAATTGAAGTTATACAATATCAAACACAAGGTACTTGTTCAAAATTAATTAATATTGCATTGAAAGAAAATAAAATTGTTGATATTGAATTTATAGGAGGATGTAATGGGAATCTTAAGGGGATTTCTAAACTTGTTACTGGTTTAACTATTGATGAAGTTATTGATAAATTGCAAGGAATAACTTGTGGCCCTAAATCAACAAGCTGTCCTGATCAATTAGCTCAATGTTTAATTCAATATAAGTCTAAAACACTTATTACAAAGTAGATTTATCTAAATCATATAATATTTTTAGAAAAGTTTCATCGCTTGTGCCGGATATTAAAGGTCTAGGGATGAACTTTTCTTTATATTTTTCTATTGCATATTGATCTGTCATTCCTGAAATGTAATCAGTTACTAATCTTTCAATTTTCTTTTCGTCATCACAATGTTGCTTCATAATATCAGTGTAGTATTCAAAAAGAGTTTTAATGATATGTCTTGCTTTGCTTTCTTCTGTTTTAGCTGGTGAATCTATATAAATATTTTCAAACATCCATTTTCTAAGTTTTGTTGTTATTTCCCAGCATTCAGGTTCCATTTCAACCTTTGGTTTTCCGATAGAATTATTAATAACTGCTGTAATCATTTTACTTAATCTAACTGATGGTCTTGATGTAAAGTATTTAATACATTCATCAGGTAAATCACTTTCAGAAATAATACCAGCTCTAATTGAATCTTCAATATCATGATTTATATATGCAATTTTGTCGGCATATTGTACAATTTGAGCTTCTGGAGTTTTAGGCTTGAACCCCCAAGTATGTGTATAAATTCCATCAATAGTTTCTTGACACAAATTCATATCTTCAATAACTTCTACTACTCTAACACTTTGAATATTATGATGAAACCCTCCATTAACGAGCTCATTTAGTACTCCTTCTCCACAGTGACCAAAAGGAGTATGCCCTAAATCGTGTCCTAATGATATTGCTTCGGTTAAATCTTCGTTTAAGTCTAATGCTCTTGCAATTGTTCTTGCAATTTGAGAAACTTCAAGAGTATGTGTTAATCTTGTTCTAAAGTGGTCATCAAATGGTGCAAGAAAAACCTGAGTTTTATGTTTTAATCTTCTAAAAGATTTCGAATGTAATATCCTATCTCTATCTCTTTGAAAATCTGTTCTTAAATCAGATACTTCTTCTTCTCTTTTGCGTCCTATAGAAAATCTACTCTTCGTTGCGAACTCACTTAGGGTATCAATTTCTCTCTGTTCAAGTTTAAATTTAATAGAATTTTGTTTTTCCATATTTTAATTATACACAAAATATAAAAAATACAACATTTTTTGCGTCTGAATTCAAGTATTCATGCATATTTTAATTAGAAACACTAGTCAAATCCTAAAAACTATGTTATAATTAAGATATCTGTATTATATAAAAAGGGCATAAATAATGGAAAAAGACTATTCTGATAAGGATTTCGAGTCTCTATTAGACAATTATGATTACAAATTTAAAAAAGGAGATTTAGTAAAAGGTATTGTATTTGGATATGAATCTGATAATGCATTAGTAGATATTGGAGCAAAATCAGTTGCAATTGTTCCTCGTAAAGAAGCATCTATAGATTATGATGCAAAAATCCAAGATGTATTAGAAAAAGATACAGAGTATGAATTTTTAATAATATCAGATGTAGATGAAAATGGACAATTTTGGCTATCAAGAAAGAAAGTTGATTTAGTATATTCTTGGAAGGAATTAGAAAAAATAAAACAAGCTGATGAAATAATTAATGGTAAAATTGTTCAAATAGTTAAAGGTGGAATATTAGTAGATATTATTGGAATAAAAGGTTTTGTTCCATCTAGTCAAATCCAAGAAAGAGAAACTAAATATTCAGTCGGAGACAAGATTGAATTAAAAATTTTATCTCTAGATGAAGAGCAAAGTAATTTAGTTTTATCCAATAAAAAAGTTTATAGTGATACAATTGAATCAGCTAAAAAAGTTATATTTGAACAAGCTGAAGTTGGGCAAATTGTAAAAGGGAAAGTCGTTAGAATTGCATCATTTGGTGCTTTTGTAGATATCGGAGGTGTTGATTGTTTGCTTCCATTATCTCAAATTTCTTGGAAGTGGGTAGAGCATCCTACTGATTTGTTGAAAATTGGTGAAACAATAGATGTTGCAATTTTTGATATAGATAAAGAAAAACAAAGAATTACTTTAAGTTTGAAAAATGTAACAGAAGATCCTTGGGTAAATGTTACCGATAATTTAAAAGAAGGTGATATTAGAGAAGGAGTAGTTACAAGAATTAAGAATTTCGGTGCTTTTGTAGAGGTTTATCCTGGAGTTGAAGCATTATTACCTCATAACGAAGTCGTTGAATATCAAAATACAAACAATTCTATATTAGATGTTGGATCTAAAATAAATGTAGTAATAATTAAATTTAATCCTGAAGATAAGAGGATTTCTCTTGGTATTCCTTCAAAAGATTCTCAAGTTGAAGAATAGATGCTTTTACTGCATTAGATGATAAACCTATAACATTTTCAATATCTCCAATTATATTATTTAAGTATCCATCAGGTAATTCCTGAATTCCGTATGCTCCTGCTTTGTCATATGGTTTATAATTATCGATATAAAAATTAATCATTTCATTTGAAAAATGGTTGAATTCTACCTTTGTTGTTACTGAATTCAAAACATATTTTTGTGTTATAGAATCAAGAATACATATACTTGTAACAACTTCATGAATTCTATTACTAAGAGATTTAAGTGTTTTGAATGCATCATCCCTATCAATTGGCTTTGTTAATATTTTATTATCTAATATAACTACAGTATCAGCACTAATTATTAATGCAGGTTTCTTAATGTTATTGAGAGCTCCGAATGCTTTGTTTTTTGCAAGAGTTTCAATTTTTTTATATGAAAATTCTTTGTTATCAAGTTCTTCTTCGTAATCTGATTTTACAATATCAAATATAAAACCTGCTTTCTTAAGAATTTCTTTTCTTCTAGGTGATTTTGATGCTAAAACTAAATTTCTCATAATATAATTTTAGCACAGGGGTAAATATGTGTGCATAATAAATTTATTTATTTTGTTTTGTTAACCATATTAGAAATATCAGCAGTTATATCTTTACCACCATATAAAGCAACACTTTTTGCGAATACAAAGTCATATCCATCTGCTTTTGCTTTATTTGAAATTTCTGTTTTGATTTTAGATTCTATGTTTGCAAGTTTCCCAGAATACATTTTATCGATTTCAGCTTTTTTTGTATTAAATTGATTAGTATATTTATCTTGAATTTCTACAATTTTTTTTGCATCAGTTTCTTTCGCAATTTCAGCTTGTGCTTTTGATATTATTTGATTTAGTTCTCCAATTTTTGTTGAATGTTCTTTTTTTAGAGCTTTAACTTGGGTGGAATTATCTACAACTTTTTGTAAGTCTACAACAGCTATATTGGTATCATTAGCAAAGCTTACTTGAGAAAATAATAATATACAGCATGCTGATAAAATAATTTTTTTCATCATTAATCTCCTATTTACGCTTATTATGTTAAATAGGATAGATCTTTTTTTAAATATCCATCTGTATATATATAAAGATTAATATTATTATTAAAAAAACTTAAAATAATTAAAATAAATGTTTAATATATATTATTTTTGTAATATATTATTTAAATACAGGATTTATTTTGGAGTCAATTATGAAAAAGATTTATTATATTTTATTAATAATGTTATGTATGTTTTTTGCCCAGCAAAATGTGAATGCAGAATTTGGTCAAGTTCTGCCAGCAGGGTTACAAGGGCTTTCACCTTCAAGTGGTGCTGGTACTTATGGTCAGATGCAAACAAATCAAATCAAAAATTATAGTATTGAGAAAAATTTAATTTCTCCAGTTGAAAAGATGGCCCCACCTCAAGATGATGGACCAGAAAGATTTGAAGTAGATGTTCAAAAAGATTTAGAACGCGATGGGGTAATTTATAATCCAAAGTTCAAAGTAAGTAAAATTGTTTATGAAGGAAATACAAAGATTAAAGATAAAGTATTAAATTCATTAGCTGATGATATTATTGATCATGAAATTTATTTCGAAGATTTATTGACTTTTGCATTAAGAGTAAGTCGTTATTATCAGTCTAGAGGATATTTAACAAGTTATGCTTATATTCCTGCGCAACAAATAAAAGATGGTGTTGTAACTGTTTCTATTGTTGAAAGTAGAGTAGAAGATGTTGATATTTCAGGTAATAAATGGGCAAGAACTTGGTATTTAAAAAATGTAATGATGGGGCGTGATGGTTTAAGAGAAGGAACTGTCTTTAACGCTAAAGCATTACAAGGTTCTTTAAGAGAACTTAATGAAGAAAAATATATCAAAGCACAGTCAACAGTTTCAAAAGATGGTGATGCTACAAAACTTGAATTAGATGTTAAAGATAGATTCCCTTTAAGATTTAGTTTTGGTTGGGATGATTATGGTAGAAGTTATACCGGTGTTCAAAGAGCATCATTCTTATTAGGCTTAGATAACTTAACAGGTTTTGGAGATAAAATATACGGTGGAACAATTCTATCAACAGGTTCTACAGGTGTGTTAGCAGGATATTCAATTCCTGTTAGTCCATATGGAACAAGACTTTCGTTTGATTATTCAAACTCTAATATTTCATTAGGTGGACCATATAGAGGTTTGAATGTAAAAGGTCGTTCTCAATCAATGGGAATAAAATTATCTCATCCATTAATTAAGAATGCTAAAACTGATTTGGTAGTATATACCGGAGTCGATTTTGTTGATTCTAATACATATTCAAAACTTTTGAATTATACATTATCAGATTATCAGTTATTTGTTATAAGATCAGGTCTACGTGGAATTAGAGACGATAAGTATGGTAGATGGTTAGGGACAATAGGTGCAGATGTTGGTTTAGGAGGTACTAAATCCGGATATGCTAATGGTCCTGAAAGTACATTTGTAAAAATAGTTGCAGGTGCTACCCGTGTACAACGTTTATGGGGTAGAGTTATTGGTTTAGTTCGTATTAATGGCCAATATTCTCCAAACAGATTATATGCAATAGAACAAATGCAAATAGGTGGACCTTATACTTTAAGAGGTTATCAACCTGCAGAATTAATTGGTGATTATGGTGTTACAGGTACAGTTGAAATCAGAACACCAATACCTGGATTTAAAAAGATATTACCAAATAAATTGAAATTTATTGATGATAGAGTTAGACTTGCTGCTTTTTATGATTTTGGTTGGGTAAAAGAGCATGACAATGTATATAATTATCCTCAAAACTTCTTACATAGTGTAGGGTTTGGTTCTTATATAAACATAACAGAATGGCTAGCTTTACAGTTTGGGGTTGGTTTCCCTATCGGTCATAAATATTATGATGAAAGCACTGCAAGATTCTACTTTGGATTAAATTCAGAATTTGATAGTTTAATACCATTTAGAAAAACTGAAAAATTATAATTAAAAAGGGGACTCAAAAGAGCCCCTTTTTTAATGGTAAAATTGTAAAGAAATATTAATATTTTAGTTTTTTAAAGTCAATTATTATATCTCAATAATCTTTATATATACATAGGGGATTATTAAGGGGATTAAGTAATATGGCTATTGGTGCAAAAGATCACATTGATAAGTTATTAGTTCAAAAATATTCAGACAAACAAGTAGACAAACATGAATATGAACAATCTGCAATATCAGCAGAAGATGTAATGAGAATAATGAATTATGTTTCAACAAATACAATGACACAAATGAAACTATCAAGAAGATTATCTATCGCTTGTTATGCAGTTAATGCAATGTCAGCTAATTATAATCGTTCAAAAAGATTAGCAAGCTAATTCTTATTCTTTTTCGGTTGCTTCATGTACAGTTTTAAGTCTTTCTTCTGGAGCTGCAATACTTGTAATTCTAAGTCCAAAATTATCTTCAATTACAACTACCTCTCCAAAAGCAACAAGTTTACCATTTGCAAATAATTCAACAGGTTCACCAGCTAATTTGTCTAAGCTGATTATTGAACCTCTTGTTAATTCAAGAACCTTTTTGAAAGGTAATTCAGTTCTTCCTAGTTCTACAGACATTTGAAGATTAACGTTCATTAATAAATCTAAATTTCTATTTTCTTTTCCATGAACATTTTCTTCTTCATCAAATGAAGCAAATTGTACAGGTTGAACTGTTACAGGGGTTTCATCAATGATTTCTTCATTAGAATTAGCTGTAAATGAGTCATTTTTATTTGAATTAATATTAATATTATTATTAATATTAATATTATCTTCTTTATTATCGAAGTCAAATGGAATATCATTAATATTGTCGAGAATGTTCTCGTTAATATTATCATTGTCATTAATGTTTAAATCTGGTATATTCTGTTCATCTGGTTGTTGATCATCAAACATCAAGATCCCCCTCTATTCGTAATTTCTCATTAAATCATACATTTCATCATAGATATCTGTTATTTTAACACAAACATTGTTTTTTAAGACTCCTGGCCTTGCAAAGAACTTTTTAACACCATTAATTTTAACAATTAAATCTTTGTCAATAGTTTCATCAAGCATTAGAATATCTCCGACAGATAATTTTAAAAATTCTTCAAGAGTTATATCGCATGTGCCAAATAGTGCTCTAATATCCATCATTGATGGGTTTAACTTATGAATCATTCTTTGTCTTTCTTCACTAGTTGCAACAATCCCTTTAGTTTGGAAAATATGTTGTGATGTTAAATGTGGAATTACAGTTTCTAAAACAGGATATGGAAAACAAAGACTTGCAAGTCCAAATGTTTTTTCAGAAACTTGGATTTCAAAAGTTAATAATGCAACAATTTCTCCTGGAGCAGCAACTTGAATAGATTGGAAACCACTATCTAATCCAACTATTGCATATTCAACAGGGATAATACTAGTCCAAGAATCATTAAGGGTTTTAATAATTATATCAATAATTTTTTTTGTTAAAGATGTTTCAACATCAGTTAATTCTTTATATTGAGGACTAGCATCACCTTTTCCACCTAGCATACGGTCAACAATACAAGATAGTACTTCATATGTAATTCCAAAAAGAATTTGCCCCGGAAGAGGGTTAAATTCAAAAATCCCGACACTCATACTTGGAGGCATTGAATTAACAAATTCATCATAAGTAAGTTGGTCAACAGAAACAATATCAATATTAACCTTCATTCTAAGGTATCCAGTAAGTATCATAGATATTTGTTTAGAAAATTCTCTATGAACATCTTGTAGTGCTCTTAAAGTATCTTTGGAGAATTTATCTGGTCTTCTGAAGTTATATAATTTATAACCTTTTCTAAACTCATTAACATCGATTCCATCCATAAAGATGGAATTTTCTTGATTTAATGATTCTGTATTTGAATTGTTTGATTTTTGATTTTCCATTTTATATTGCCAAATTATTGGATAATAAATTGTCCAAAGCTTACTCTTAATACTTCATTTTGACCAGCTAAAATACCATTTATTGCTGCCATTATTTGTTCTTTTGCTAATTCTTTTCCTGCTACAGTAGATAATTCTGCAGCTGTTTTGCTAGAAAGAGTAGTAATAACAGCATCTCTAATTGCTGGTTTATATTCATTTAATTTAGTTTCTAAATCAGAAGGTTTAGGAGCAGCTTCTTCTGCTTCTCCATGCCCATGGCCTCCAGATTTTTTAGGTTCTTCTTTAGGAGCAGCTTCTTCTGGTTGACTAACTTCAAGAGCTACATTTGTTTTTAAATATCTACGATGGTTTTCATCAGCAAGATTTAAAACAAAATCTCCTAAATCTACAACAACACCATGTTTAACTTGTTCTGTTTCTTCATCAGCTGCATAATCAACATCTTCTGTTTGGTTATTTAATGCTGCAATTTTAGAATTTAATAAATTAGTTTGTATTACAAAATTTGCACATATAAATATAATACATAATAATGTAGTAGATATTATATTTATAATAATAGTTTTAAGAAACTCATTTGGTGTTTTATTTGAATTTTGAATGGTTCTTTTTAAATCTATATCATCATTGCTCATATTAATCTCCAGTATTATTATTTTCCAATATTATTATATCAACTCTTCTATTTTTCGTCCTACCACTATTTGATGTATTCTCTGCAATAGGAACAAATTCCCCATATCCAACTGCTGATAATCTTCTAGGATTTATTCTTTTAGTTTCAACAAGATAATTTATAACGCTTGTTGCTCTTGCAGTTGCTAATTCCCAATTTGATGAATATTTTTCTGATTTGATTGGGAATGAATCAGTATGCCCTTCTATTATAACAGGATTATCAATTTTTGACAAAATATCTGTTATTTTATTTAAAGTTTGATATGATTCAGGCTGAATATCTGATTCTGCAGATCCAAATAATATATTATCTTGCAATCTAATAATTAAACCTCTAGTATCTTTAAGAAGAATCACATTTTTGTCATCTTTAAATTCTGTTAATAATTCTTTTTGTAATTCAGGCATTTTTACTGTTTGTATATTTTTTAATTCTGCATTAACAGTAGTATTTTTCTTCACAACAGCATTAGCTTTAAGATTTGCTGAATTTACAGCATACATTACGAGAAATAGGGCAAGTAGAAGAGTTACCAAATCTGCATAAGAAATTACCCAGCGATTTATGTAGTCTTTTGAATTATTGTAATCGTAATCTTTAAGCAAAATTAACCTCTATCATGAATTTTTGTATATGCCATTAGTTTTTCTTCAAGAATAGTTGGGCTTTCTTGAAGGCAAATTGAAATAATACCTTGTAGTATTAACTCTTTAAAAAGAATTTTTTCTCTTGTTTTTTGTTTAAGATTTCCAGCAATTGGAAGGAATATAATGTTGGCTATACCAACGCCATATAACGTAGAAACAAATGCTGTAGCAATACCATATCCAAGAGTATCTATTGCTGTTAAGTCTTTTAGTACATGTATAAGCCCTAAAACTGCTCCAACTAAACCAAATGTTGGTGCATATCCTCCTAATGCTTCAAATACTCTTGAACTTATTAATTCTTCTTCTTCTTCGTATGAAATTTCAGAAGACAGTATATCATAAATTAATTGAGGATTTCCAATGTCTACTACTAATTGAAGTCCTCTTGCTAGGAATGAATCAGAAACATCATTAAGAACATTACCTAATGCAAGTAATCCATTCTTTCTTGCATATATTGATAATTGCATAATTTCTTTAATAATAAGATTTGTATTTGATTTTTCTGCTTTAAATATATCAATTGCATTTTTTATTGCAATAATAAGAGTTTTTTTGTCAAAATTAAGAATTGTAGCACATAAAGTCCCTCCAATTACAACAATAAAAGCTGTTGGTTGTAAAAGCATTCTAATTGAAAGCCCGTTTGCTAATTGGCTTGAAAATATCGCAATAATTCCTATTGTTCCTAATAGTAATATCCCTAAATTCACGACATACCCTCTTATATAAAATAATCTCATGTGTTTCTTTTTTTGAAAATACTCTATTGATATGAGATTTATATACATCAAATAGCTCTTTTTAGTTTTAAAATTTTATTTAAAATTTTATTATGAAAAAAATATTTTTATTAATAGTTTTTTTGATAAATATATTACCTGTTTATTCTTATGATATAGCTTTCCCTTTAGATAAAAATATTACATTATCTGATGACGGAATTTTTTTTGTAGGAAGAACAGATAAAAAAGAAACGTTATGGATAAATGATGTAAAAGTAAAGTCAAATAAAAATGGTTCATTTGCAGAGAGTTTTAAATTAAAAACTGGAGAAAATATTTTTAATATTAAAAATGGAGAGAACTCATTAATTTTAGATAAATATATAGTTAACTACATAAAGCCAATATCAAATGAAACCAAGTTAATTGAATTTCCAATTCAAGAATATAAAACAACAGTTGATAATGTAATATTGCGTTCGACTCCAATAGATTTTGGAATGAATAGATTAGGTTATTTACCTAAAAATACTGATTTACAGATAACAGGTTTTAAAAATGAATTTTCACGGGTATATCTAGCTCCAGATTTAACGGCTTGGGTATTTTCAAGGGATATAATCCCAGAACAAAGAGAGAATACTATTGTTGGAGAATTTAGAGGAGAAAATTTGAAAACAGATTCTATTTCAGAAATATATTCATATAAATTTTCTAAAAATTTACCTTATTCTGCAAAATTAGACAATAATTTATTGAAAATAGAAGTATATAATGTTGCCAATCGCCCAAATGAAACATTTAATTCTCAAATATATTTAAATCCACCATATTGTTATAGTGTAAAAATGAAGGATGGTTTGTTGAATGTATTAATTCCTAAAATGGATATGAACTATCCCAGAATAATTATAGATGCAGGTCATGGTGGTATAGAACCTGGCGCAATAGGTTGTATGTGTGATTTAGAAAAAGATTTGAATTTAAAAGCTGCAAAGGCTGTAAAAAAAGAACTAAAATCTAGAGGATATAATGTATCAATGACTAGAAGTTCAGATAAGTTTGTTTCTTTAAAAGATAGAGTAAATTATGCAATAAATAAAAATGGTGTGATTTTTGTGAGTCTTCATATGAATTCAATTCCTGAGAATAAAAATCCAAATGATTATAAAGGTAGTGAAACTTATTATTATAATAACTTCTCTCAACCATTAGCTGATTGTATTCAAAAACAAATTACAAATACTTTAGGAACAAAAGATAATGGAATAAAACAAGCTAGTTTTGCTGTAATAAGGCCAACTGAGTATGTTGGAGTGTTAGTAGAAACTGTGTTTTTGGTTAATCCTGAGGATACAAAGATTTATAAGTCAAAAGATTATTATAAAAAAGTTGCACAGGGTGTTTCAAATGGGATTGATAGTTATATAAAAACACTTCATTAATATTTTGAGAAGAACATTAAACATGATATAATTTTTTTATGGCAATAATATCAGATGATAATAATTTTGAAAATCAAAATTTGAAACAAAAAAATCCAATAATAAAGACAGAGAGTATCGAATACGATAAGACATTTGAAAATAGTATTCGACCAAAAACATTTGAGGATTACATAGGTCAATCAGCTTTAAAAGAAACATTGAAAATTACAATAGAGGCTGCAAAACTTAGAGAAAAACCGTTAGATCATTTGTTATTTTACGGTCCCCCAGGTTTAGGGAAAACAACTTTAGCAGGAGTAATTGCAGAGCAGATGGGGGCAGATATAAAAATTACCTCAGCTCCTGCATTAGAAAGACCAAGAGATATTATTGGAATATTGATGTCGTTAAAAGGTGGCGAAATTCTTTTTATTGATGAAATTCATCGTTTGAATAAAGTTGCAGAAGAAATATTGTATCCAGCTATGGAAGATTTTTTCTTAGATATGACAACAGGAAAATCTCAGACAGTAAAAACATTAAGAGTTCCATTACCTAAGTTTACATTGATTGGTGCAACAACAAAAGCTGGAGCTTTATCAGGTCCATTGAGAGATAGGTTTGGGATAATACATAGATTACAGTTTTATACTATAGAAGAGTTATCAAAAGTTATTAAACGTACTGCTTCAATTTTGGATATCAAAATAACTGAAGATGGAGCAGTTGCAATTGCAAAACGTTCAAGAGGAACTCCAAGAATTGCAAACAGATTAGTGAAAAGAGTTTCAGATTTTGCATTAATTAAATTTGATGGTGTAATAACAGATGAAGTTGCAAATTATTCGTTAGATATTTTGAATATAGATGAATTTGGTTTAGATACGACAGATAGAGCTTTATTAAATTTAATTATTGAAAAATATGATGGAGGTCCTGTCGGGATTGAAACTATAGCAGCTGCATTAAGTGAGGATGTAAGAACATTAGAAGATGTTTGTGAACCTTATTTGTTACAGGCAGGTTTTTTACAAAGAACTCCACGAGGGAGAAAGGTTTCACCAGAAGGTTATAGACATTTAGGTAAAAAGGTTGAGAATGTTCAACAATCATTATTTTAAAATATAGTTAAACTTTTGTAACGAAAAAAAATAAATTAGTCAATTTTGAATATTGATATTTCTTATAAAGTTGTGAAGTAAGTAGGTAGAAAATTTTTCTAAGGAGAAATTATGAATTTATTTGGATCAGGTGAAGTAAATCAAGGTCAAGTGAATAAAATTAGTAATGTTAATATGTCTTCTCCAATTCAAAATAATGAAGAAATTAATTTAACTTTATCTGAACAAGAGTCAGGTGTAAAACCAGTTCAATTAGATGATTTTTTCGAGTTTTTAGATTCAAAAACAGTACAAAAAATTATGGAAACATCTATGGAATCAAAACAAAGAATTATTAATGATGTTGCACAACGTGAATATGAAACAGATGGTGCAAGAGCAATACTTAATTCACTTGGATGATTCTTGTTATTTTTAATTGAAAATGGGCATTTTGTTTTATATAATTACTCAAAAGAGGTATTTATATGAAACATTTTGTTGGGTCTTATATTGTAACCATTTTAGGTTTGATATGTGCATATTTATGGGGAGAACATGTAAGACCAGGTTCGGGATTAATATGTGTTTTTATTGCATTTGTTTTAAGTGTTTTAGAAGTTAGTTTATCTTTTGATAATGCTGTTGTAAATGCAATGAAATTAGAAAAGATGTCTGAAAAATGGCGTCATAGATTTATTACTTGGGGTATTGCAATTGCTGTTTTTGGAATGAGATTTTTATTCCCATTATTAGTTGTTTCAATATTTGCAAAATTAAATATAATTAATGTTTTGCATATAGCATTAACTAATTCAAAACTTTATGCTTATTATTTGCATCAAACTCATGCTCCTATAGTAACTTTTGGTGGAGCATTCTTAATAATGTTATTTTTAGGGTATTTCCTTAATCCTAAAAAAGAAATTGATTGGATTGTTCCAATAGAAAAACGAATGAAAAAAGTTCCAGCAAATAAAGTTTTAGATACATTAATAGCATTGGCTTGTTTAGAAATTATTCAATTTTTTCAACCTGCACCTATAAGACTTAATGTTTTAATATCTGGTATTTCAGGAATATTAGTTTATCTTATAATAGATTCTATCGCAGAAAAGCTAGATAGTATTGAAGGCAAAGCACAAAAAGAATGTTGCAAAACAAAAAATTGGTTGAATTGTTCTTGTTTTGTAAGTTTTATGTATTTAGAATTGATAGATGCATCATTCTCTTTAGATGGAGTATTAGGAGCTTTTGCATTGAGTAGTGATATTATAATTATTACGATAGGTTTAGCTATAGGTGCAATGTTTGTGAGGTCATTGACATTACTTTTAGTAGAAGAAAAAACTCTTAAGAGTTATCCATATTTAGAGCACGGTGCTCATTGGGCAATAGGTGTTTTGGCTGTTATAATGTTTATTTCAACAGTTTATGAAGTTCCTGAAGTTGTAACAGGACTTTCTGGACTAGCATTTATTGTTGCTGCTTTAATATCTTCTATAAAGAAAAATAAGGAGATTGTTTAATGAATATTCTTGCAGGCATGTCATTAAAAGAAATAGAAGATCTAGTTTTAGGATTAAATGCTTCAAAATTTAGAGCAAAACAGATTCATAATTGGATTTATTTAAAATCAGTGTCATCAATAGATGAAATGACCGATTTATCAAAGCAGTTTAGAGAAGAATTTAAGCAAATTGCTAAAGTTACAGATACAAAAATAAAAGTTAAACAGGTAAGCTCTGATGGAACTATTAAGTATTTGATTGAATATCCTGATGGCGAATGTGTTGAAACAGTATTAATGCGTTTTGATAACAGAGCAAATTTAACAGCTTGTGTTAGTTCGCAAATTGGTTGTGCAGTAAATTGTTCATTCTGTGCAACTGGAAAAAGAGGCTTTATAAGAAATCTTACTTATAAAGAAATAATAGAACAAGTTTTAACAATTCAAAGAGATACAGGATTAAAAATAACAAATGTAGTATTTATGGGACAGGGCGAACCTTTATTAAATTTGGAAAATGTTTTAAAAGCGTTAGAAATATTTAATAATGATTTCCAAATAGGAGCAAGAAGAATAACTATTTCAACAAGTGGTATAATTCCTCAAATTAAAAAACTTGCAGATAAAGAATTGCAATCAACGCTTGCAATTTCTTTACATGCATCAAATCATGCTGTAAGAAAAGAAATTATGCCTATTGAAAATAAATATCCTATTAATGATTTGATTAACTCATTAAAGTACTATGTAGAAAAAACAGGAAGAAGAATAACAGTTGAATATATTTTAATAAAAGGTCTAAATTGTACAATAGAATCAGCAAAAGAATTGGCTAATTTACTTCAGGGATTAAAATGTAATATAAACTTAATTCCATATAATCCTGTAGTGAAGACAGGTTATCAAAAGCCAACAAATAACGAAATAATGAAATTTAAATATTTATTAGAACACTCAGGTAAGAAAGTTACTGTAAGATTAGAAAGAGGTTCTGATATAGATGCTGCTTGTGGGCAGTTATCAGGGAAGGTTGGTAAAAGTGAATAAAGTTTTTGAGAGAAATATTTCAGTATTAAAAGATGAATATTTGAAAAATACACTGAAAAATTATGAGTATATTGAAAAACCAATATTAGCAACTACAAATGGATATAATATACAGTATAATGGAGTTTATTTACATAGTGAAGAGAATCCTTTAGTTGAATCTCAACAAATTTGCCAAAATTCATTAAATCAAAATAAAAGTATTCATATAATATATGGTCTAGGGTTAGGTTATTTATTTCAGTTAATAGTAAAACATTCTAATTCTACTATTCTACTTTATGAACCCAATTTAGATATATTATATAATTCATTTACTTTAGTAGATTTTTCTCAAGAATTATCCAAAGATAATGTTCATATTTTTAATAATTTAGATGACTTATTGAAATTTCTGAGTTTAAATACAAGACAAAATACAACTGTAGATATTTTAGCATTGCCAAGTTATAGAGAAATATATAAAGAAGTTTTTGAAGAAGAGGTAAAAAAAATAGAGTTAACATATGGTAGTGTTTTATTAGATTATGGCTATAAAAAGAAACGTTTGTATAATTCAACAGTAACAATGTTAGAAAATATTCCAACATTATTAAAAGAAACTCCAGTTAATAAATTTGAGAATATTTATGAAGGTAAAACTGCAATAATTGTATCAGCTGGTCCAACATTAGGTGAAAATATACAAACCTTGAAAAAATATCAAGATAAAGCTGTTATATTTACAGTTGGAACTGCATTAAAGACTTTAATAGAAAATGATATACAACCTGATTTTTTATGTATGATAGAAAATTTTGATTGTACAAAACAGGTTAAAGATGTTGATTTATCTAATATAAATTTAATAGTTGAACCATATACAAATAAAAACATTCATTCTTTAAAAGTAAAAAATGTATTATTACATCTATCTTCAAATATGCCATCAAGTCAGTATTTTGCAGATATTGCTAATTTATCTACTGATGGATACTTAGCTCAAGGTACTGTTTCATATATGGCATTAAATACAGCTGTAAAAATGGGTTTTTCGAAAATCATATTAGTAGGTCAAGATTTAGCCTATGTTGATGGCCAATGTTATTCAAAAGATTCAGCTTATGATGGATTAAATTGTAAGTTCAATCCAGAGTTAAATAAATATGAAATTGTACCAAATGATTTAATAAAATATGCTGATGCTATTTGTTCTTATACAACACAAGATAAACGTGTAGCTGCAGCAAAAAGAAGATTAGCAATATTAAATTCTTCTTTATATATGGTTAAGTCAATAGGTGGTAGTATGATCCCAACAGAGGCTGGTTATGCATCTTTTATTAATCATTTTGTATCATATGCTAAAACTTTAACAGATATTAAACTGATTAATACATCTTTAAAGGGTGCAAAATTAGACGGTTTCGAAGACATATCTTTAGATGATGCAATGAAAGATGAAGAAATTATTGATAAGCTAAATTTAGATATGGGATATGATTATGATGTTCAATCGATTTTAAATTCTGTTGAACGATCTAAACAAAATTTAGAATCTTTTTTAGAAATTATAAATGAATGTGGTAAATTAGCTTCTCGTTTAAGTATGGATTACAAACGTAATCCTATTTTAGATAAGGATAAACTATTAAAGATTAGAAAATTAATAGAAGAATATTCAAAATTAAACGATAATAACAGATCGGATAATTATATATTCAAATATACAACTACAGAAGAAGAAATAAATTTAAATGATGTATTAACATCAATAAAAAAATATGATGAAAAAACAACTCCAGTTGCAATATCAGGTTTAAAAAAATATTATGATCTATTAAATAAACGAATACCTAATATAATAAAAATATTGTCAGATGTAATATGTGAGGTGAATGGATAATGAAAGCAGTTATTCAAAGAGTTAAAAGCGCATCTGTAACTATTAATAACGAATTATATTCAAAAATTAATCAAGGTATATTGGTATTGTTCGGCGTAGAAAAAGGTGATATAAAAGAAAATGCCGATAAAATAGCTGATAAAATTTCAAAATTAAGAATATTTGAAGACGATAATGGCAAAATGAATAAATCAATAATAGATATCTCTGGAGAAGTTCTTGTTGTATCACAATTTACTCTTGCAGGTAATTGTTCAAAAGGAACTCGTCCAAGTTTTGATAATGCCGAGGTTCCTGATAAAGCAAATGAGATGTATGAGTATTTTGTCTCTAAATTAAAAGAAAAGGGTTTACCTGTTAAAACAGGAGTTTTTGGAGCAATGATGGATGTCGAACTAATTAATGATGGACCAGTGACATTTATTCTTAATTAATAGATTCGTATAGTAAATTTTAATTAAAAATATTTACCTCCCTCTTGATTTTTCGATTTGATATAATATTATAAATGATGTAGAGTGCTTACGCCAATAATCACTCAACAATAAAGGAAAACAAAAATGTCAATTAACTTAAAAAACAAAAAAGAAATCGTTGAAAAATACGGAAAAAATGCTCAAGATACAGGAGCAGTAGAAGTTCAAATAGCTATGTTAACTCAAAAAATCTCTGAATTAACAGAACACTTAAAATCTAATAAAAAAGATTTTGCAACAAAACGTGGTTTGTTAATGATGGTAGGTAAAAGAAAAAGATTACTTTCTTACCTAAAATCTAGAGATCTTGAAGGTTACAGAACTTTAATTAAAAAATTAAGCATTCGTGGTTAATTTTAAATTATTTGTTTTCAAAAAGAGGTATCTATTTGTAGATACCTCTTTTATTTTTACTAAAAATTTAATTATGCAGAATATGAAGCCATATCACTAAAGTTCATTGTATCATTGTAGCTGAACATATGAGCAAATGTGTAAAGTATTTCAGCTGAAAAGCGCTTTGTGCCAATAGATAACATTAATCTAAGAACATCTCTATTATTTTTAACTGTATATCCTGTTTTATTGAAAGCAAAATTATCATAAGAATTACACACATTAACAATTTGACTTTCTACACTAATCCAATCACTAGAAATCCCATGAGGATATCCAGTTCCATCATTGTGTTCATGATGTTGAAGAGCAACATTGCATATGTGTTCTGGTTGTTTTAATTCGTTTTTAAGAATATTATATCCAATAATTGTGTGTTTTTTTATTTCATCTGAATCTACAGTAGATGAATTTGAAGGATTGTCATTTTCTTTTTTAATCCTATATTTCCCAATATCGTGCAAAATTCCAGCTAAAATAATATCAGAAATAAATTCTTTTTCAAAATCCATTTTTTTTGCAATCATACCAGCCATTATAGCTACATTAATAGGATGGCATACTTCATAATCACCAAGAAGTCTTAGTTCTGAATAATGTTCAATTTCAGTGAATTTAGGAATGACATTTTTTGTAATTATTTCACTTAAATGTGCCATTTTAGGGAATGCTTCTTTGATAGATGTTCTATTTAATAATTCAATAGTTTTTGTTAAATAAGCTTTCATTTTAATTTGTTCTTTATAATCAATTTTTGAAAACTTATTTATTGGGGTTTTGTATTCTGTTAAGTTAAGATTATCATAGTCAAAATCATCAGTTAAGTTTTGTGCGACAATAGATTTAAGTTCTGGTTCTGCAGTGCCTTCTTCAGGAGCATTTTGAGATTTAGTAATTTCATCTTCATTTAAACTATTATCCCTAAAGATTTTATCATAAGCTTTGAGTTGTAGTAATTTCCCAACAGTTAAAACATCTCCAGCTTTAAGAATAATCTCTCCTGCATCATTATATAAATTAAACGGTAAAATTTTATATTTACTTAATTCCGATCTTGAGGTTTCTTTCATAACAAGAATTGTAACATATTTTTAACAAAAGATAAAGAGGCTAATTCTTATTAACCTCTTTATCCAAATAAATTAAATTTGATTTAATATATTAGTCATCAGCATGACCAGCAGTACCAAGAACGTCAATCATTTTATGTTTAACTAATTCTTTAACTGCAGTTCTACCAGGTCCCATGTATTCACGTGGGTCAAATTTTTCAGGATGTTCAATGAAGAACTCTCTGATAGTAGAAGTCATCGCTAATCTTAAATCAGTATCGATATTAATTTTAGCAACGCCGTGTTTAGAAGCGTAGTTAAGCATATCTTCAGGAACACCTTGTGCATTAGGTAATTTACCACCATATTGGTTACATTTAGCAACTAAATCTTGTGGAACTGAAGAAGAACCATGAAGAACGATTGGATAATCTCCAAATCCAGCTTCTTTTAATGCGTCTTTAATTTCTTTTAATCTATCGAAGTCTAATTTAGCTTCTCCAGAGAATTTGTAAGCACCGTGTGAAGTTCCGATAGCGATAGCTAAAGAATCACAACCAGTTTGTTTAACGAATTCAACAGCTTCTTTAACGTTAGTATATTTAGCATCTTTAGCGTCAACATTAACGTCATCTTCAATACCAGCTAATTTACCAAGTTCTGCTTCAACAGAAACTCCTCTTTCGTGAGCATATTCAACAACTTTCTTAGTAACAGCAACGTTTTCTTCAAATGAGAATCTTGAACCGTCGATCATAACAGAAGAGAAACCACCGTCGATACAAGCTTTACAAATTTCAAAGTCAGCACCGTGATCTAAGTGTAAAGCGATAGGTACTGTAGTTGTAGCTAAAGCAGCTTCAACTAATTTTACTAAGTAAGTTTGGTTAGCATATTTTCTTGCACCAGCAGAAACTTGAAGAATGATTGGAGATCTTGTTTCTTCAGCTGCTTCAGCAATTGCTTGTAAAATTTCCATGTTATTTACGTTGTAAGCACCGATAGCGTATCCACCAGCTAATGCTTTTTGGAACATTTCATTAGTTCCTACTAATTTTCTTTCGCTCATTTGAGCCTCCTTCTTATACTGTAAAAAAATATCCTTACAGCTTTAAAAATACAATAAATATAATGTTTTTACAAGTGGGATAAAAATATTGATTTTATTGACATAAACTACTTTTGTATATAATATTTTTATATGGTAGAGAGTAAATTATTAGTTGAAATGTACACAGATGGTGCTTGTTCTGGGAATCCTGGAGCAGGAGGCTATGGTACTATTTTGCGTTTTAAAGATTCTACAGGAAAGTATCATGAAAAAGAATTAACAGCAGGATATAGGCTAACGACAAATAATAGAATGGAATTATTAGCTGTTATTGTTGGTCTTGAAGCTCTTAAAAAACCTTGTAAAGTAAAAATAACTTCAGATAGTAAATATTTTATAGATGCGTTTGAACAAAAATGGATTGATTCTTGGCAAAAGAACAATTGGAAGACTGCTGCTAAAAAGCCTGTTAAAAATGTAGATTTGTGGCAGCGATTATTAAATGCAATGAAACCTCATGATATAGATTTAGTTTGGGTAAAAGGCCATAATGGGCACGAGTTTAATGAACGTTGTGATGAATTAGCTGTAAATTCATCTAAGTCTAACAATTTATTAGATGATGTAATTAATTGATGTATGTTCGTACAAATAGATTGTGTAAATTTTTTGTAATATTTTATTGTATATAATAAATATATAATATAGAATAATTGTGTATATATAACTATCAC
This sequence comes from Candidatus Gastranaerophilales bacterium, assembly GCA_944324375.1. Lineage (GTDB taxonomy): Bacteria > Cyanobacteriota > Vampirovibrionia > Gastranaerophilales > Gastranaerophilaceae > UMGS1585. The sequence goes on from CALUWB010000011.1 coordinate 42,963, forward strand.
TTTACTACGTAGGGAAATAATATATTGAATTATTCAAGTCATTTAGATATTGAATTTTGTGTAGAAACACTGCAAAA